>VXPN01000451.1 GCA_009839535.1 Boseongicola sp. SB0662_bin_57
CAAGTCTCCAGGATTCACGGAGCGAAATGACCGCATGCGTGGGCCTCGCCGCCAAGGCCGTCGCAACGCCACCGTCAATTGCATGCCGAGCGCAGCATGATCGCTTGATGAGAGAGTTCCTCGATGCGTGCCTGGTCCCTCGTCCAGTTCGCACCGCCGTACCTTTGGCGTGGCTTCGACCTGGCATGCGCGGCATTCCCATTCACGGCCGACGTCGATTGCGATTCGGCTTGAATTTCGGGCGCTCGCGCGCCGAAGCGGCGGTGTCGCGGAGGCGTCCCGGCGAAAGCGATGCGACCCGAACCTATGCCCGTTCGGCGTATTCCATGGTTTCGGTGTTCACCACGACCCTTTCACCTTCGCCGACAAAGGGCGGAACGGCGATACGGATGCCGTTGTCGAGAAGCGCCGGCTTGAAGCTGTTCGCCGCCGTCTGCCCTTTCACCACGGGCTCTGTTTCGCTGACCGTGCACGTCACTTTCTGCGGCAGCGTCGCATTCAGGGCCTCAGCTTCGTAGTACTCGACCTGGATCGTCATTCCGTCCTGCAGAAACGGTCGGCGCTCGCCGAGGATGTCTGCGGGAAGCTCGATCTGCTCGAATGTCTCGTTGTCCATGAAGAGAAGCATGCCGTCGCTCTCGTACAGGAACTGCTGGTCCCTCTGCTCCAGCCGGACGCGCTCCACCTTGTCGGCCGAGCGGAATCTCTCGTTCAGCTTGGAGCCGTTTCGAAGGTTCCTGAGTTCGACCTGCGCAAATGCGCCGCCCTTTCCAGGCTTGACGTGCTCGGCCTTCACCGCGACCCAGAGGCCGTCATTGTGTTCCAGCACGTTGCCGGGCCGAATCTCGTTTCCGTTGATCCTTGGCATGCGACAAACCCGATGATTTGTTGATTCAGAAGGCGCTTGACCTATATTTGACAGGATGCGCAACCGCAACACGGAAGGCATCCGGGAAACCAGGGATAGATATGCGCTTGGCGCATGGCAGATATTCCGAAAAAGAATAGCAAAAGTGGCGCCAATACCTGCATAAGGGGCGTCATGCCAATCACTTGCGAGGAAAAGGATCGAAGGACCAAATATGGTAGACTTTGTGGACGGCACTGCATTCAACAATGAACAGGGCAATCGCGCGCGGAAGCTTTTCGCGGCCGTGGTGCTTGCTGCACTTGATGACGCCATTGCCGATGACAAGAAATATGGAAACGGCCCCGAGCAGATCGCGCGATGGGCCCGGTCGCGCGATGGGCGCGAGGTGCTGACCTGCGCCGGCATTGATCCGAACGAGCGCGTCGTGAAAGGCCTCATGGCATTCGTGGGCAACGGCGTCCGCACCTCCGTGGCGCTCAGCCGCGAGGAGAGCGAGCGTCGGCACGCTGCGGAGCTTGCCGCAGCCGAAGAGGCCAGGCGCGCAGCCTGAGTCACTTCCCGGAAATCTTCGAATTTCGAACGCTGACCCAGGCACAGCCTTGCGTGAGCGAATGATCCGCCATTGTCCACGCCATTTTGCCAACGGCGGCCTTCTCCTCCCTGAACTGCTGTGACATGACACGCCAATGCACCGAGGAGGTCTCCGCCCAATGCCCGACAACCTGCCGTTCGACGTCTCCCAGCTTGACCGTCTGGCCGAGACCATCGTCTCGACCGGCGTGAACCTGGCAGAAGGCCAGAATCTCCTGATCACCGCCTCCGCCGAAGCGTTGCCGCTTGTGCGACGCGTGACCGAACGCGCGTACCGCAATGGCGGCGGCCTCGTCACTCCGATCCTGAAAGACGAAGACGTCACCCGGGCCCGTTACAGGTACGGACGGCCGGAAAGCCTCGACCAAGCGCCCGACTGGCTCTACCAAGGCATGGCCGAAGCCTATGGCAACAACACGGCGCGGTTGCACATCGCCGCGGAGAACCCGATGGCGCTCGCTTCGGAGAATCCGGAAAGCGTCGCGCGAGCAGCGCGAGCCAATGCGGAAGCCTTTCGCCCCGCACTCGAGAAGATCTCGGGCTTCGAGATCAACTGGTCGATTGCCGCCTATCCGGGGCGTGCGTGGGCCAAGCTGGTGTTTCCGGATCTGGACGAGGGCGAGGCACAGGCCGAGCTGGCCAAGGCGATCTTCTCCGCGTCCCGCACCGACCAGGACGATCCGGTCGCGGCATGGGCTGCGCACAATGCGGTTCTTGCCGCCCGGCGCGACTGGCTGAACGGCATGGAATTCGCGGCGCTTCACTTCAGGAGCAGCGGCACTGACGTGACCGTCGGCCTGGCAGACGGACATTGCTGGATGGGCGGCGCGAGCGAGGCAAGGAACGGCATTGTCTGCAACCCGAACATTCCGTCGGAGGAAGTCTTCACGGTCCCTCACAAGGATCGTGTCGACGGCATCGTCCGGGCCACAAAGCCGCTCGCCTACCAGGGCACGCTCATCAAGGACATCGAGGTCCGCTTCGAGGAGGGTCGTGTTGTAGAGGCCAATGCCTCAAGCAACGAGGAGGTCTTTCGCAAGCTCCTCGAAAGCGACGAGGGCGCGCGGCGCATCGGAGAGGTGGCGCTGGTGCCCTACGCGTCCCCGATCTCCGAAAGCGGCATTCTCTTCTACAACACGCTGTTCGACGAAAACGCGGCATGCCATGTCGCGCTCGGCCAATGCTACAAGGACTGCCTGCACGACAGCGACGGAGCGTCGGAAGACGAGATCGCGGGACGCGGCGGCAACAGCAGCATTGTCCATGTCGACTGGATGATAGGAGCCAAGGACACGGACATCGACGGCATCACGGCGACAGGTGGCCGCGTCGCGGTCTTCCGGGACGGCAACTGGGCCATCTGAGCATGCCCTGCACCGGACGACCCGGATTCAGAACGGCACGTCTCCTGCCGCGTCGGCCGTCCTGACATAGGCCGCGAGCACGTTCTTCCTGCCCGCCTTCTCGAAATCGATCTCGAGCTTGTCGCCCTCAATTTCCGTCACCGCGCCATAACCGTATTTCGCATGAAACACGCGTTCGCCCTCGGTGAAGGCCGACACCGCATCAAGATCGATTATCGTGTTCTTCGCCTCCCGGGGCTGGCCAAGACCGCGCCGACCCGAACGCGACTGCAAGCGCTTCCAGCCGGGCGAGTTGTAGACATCCGCCCGACTCGCCCTGGA
>VXPN01000528.1 GCA_009839535.1 Boseongicola sp. SB0662_bin_57
GCCTTGGGGAAGAGGGCGGCATCGACGTCCTGATGATCGAGCAGAACATCGGCGTTGCATGTGCAGTCGCATCCGATGTCGCCATCATGGTCAACGGACGGATCAACCGCGTAATGGATTCGGCCCGCTTGGCGGGCGACCGCGACCTGCAGCAGGCCCTGCTGGGGGTCGGTCGCCATGCGCATGACGAGACACCCGAACCGACAGCGCGCACGGAGGAGCGCGACGCGCAGGAACTGTCCGCCGCCTTGACAAAGGTCTACAACTCCAATCCCAGGATCCCGAACCGGTGGTCGCGTCCCGCTCCGGTTCATGTCATCGAAGGCGCTGCGCGCACCGTTACACCGGCCACCCGCGAAGCCGCGCAGATCAAGCCGCTTTCGCAGGCGCGGCCGTCCGGCCGGTCGGACCAGGTGCTCGTCGCAGGCACCTTGGATACCAAGTCCGAAGAGTTGAGATTCATCCAAGGCGTGCTGAAGGACGAGGGGATTGGCGCGATCCTCGTCGACCTGTCAACTTCCGGCAAGCCTTCCGGAGCGGAGATACCGCCGCATGCAATTGCGGCGTTTCACCCGCGAGGCGTCGCCGGGGTCTTTACTGGCGACCGTGGCACGGCGGTGTCAGGGATGGCCCTTGCCTTTGAACGGTGGATTGCGCGGCAGGACGGGATAGGGGGAATCATTTCCGCGGGCGGTTCCGGCGGGACGTCGCTGGTCAGCCCGGCAATTCGTGCGCTTCCAGTCGGGGTGCCAAAGGTCGTCATCTCGACCGTCGCCTCGGGGAACACCAGCCAGTATGTCGGAGCCACGGACATGCTGCTGCTGAATGCGGTCGCCGACGTGCAGGGGCTCAACGTCATTACGCGCGAGGTGCTTGCAAATGGTGCCCGGGCGCTGGCGGGCATGGTCGCCGGCCGGCGCGATGCGACGCCCGTGGCGGAACTGAAGCCGGCTCTCGGCCTGACAATGTTCGGGGTGACAACGCGGTGTGTCCAGCAGGTTTCGGCCGCGCTTCAGGCGGATTACGATTGCCTGGTCTTTCACGCGACCGGCACTGGCGGAAAGGCCATGGAGAACCTGCTGGCATCGGGCAAGCTGTCTGGCGTCCTGGATCTGACGACGACCGAGGTCTGCGACATGTTTGCCGGCGGTGTCTTTCCCGCCGACGAAACCCGCTTTGAAGCATCGATCGAGGCGGGCTTGCCCTACATCGGCGCTTGCGGCGCACTGGACATGGTGAATTTCGACAGTCCCGAAACGGTTCCCGAGCGCTATAGCGACCGGAAATTCTACCAGCACAATCCGCAAGTCACGTTGATGCGCACAACGCCGGACGAATGCGACCGGATAGGTCGCTGGATTGGTGCGAAACTGAACCGAATGACTGGTCCGGTCCGCTTCTTCTTGCCCGAGGGCGGCGTTTCCGCGCTGTCCGCGCCCGGGCAGCCGTTTCATGACCCGGCCGCCGATGCCGCGCTCTTCAACGCCTTGGAGGACGCCGTCCGACAAACCAGTTCGCGGCATCTGCTTCGCGTGCCCCACAACATCAACGACCCCGAATTCGCGGCCTTGGTGGTCGCCGGGTTCCGAGACCTGCACGGGGAGGTTCCCCGTGTTGCCGCACGAGGATAGACAGCGTGTTTGATCGCAGCGACATGATGAGCAAGTTTCGCGCGATGCGAGATCGCGGCGAGCCGATCATCGGCGGTGGTGCCGGGACCGGGCTTTCCGCCAAGTGCGAGGAAGCTGGCGGAATCGACTTGATCGTCATCTACAATTCCGGGCGGTACCGGATGGCTGGTCGCGGTTCGCTTGCCGGGCTGATGCCGTATGGCGACGCGAACGGCGTGGTGATGGAGATGGCGGGCGAAGTTCTGCCAGTGGTCAGGAACACGCCGGTGCTCGCCGGGGTCTGCGCGACCGATCCGTTCCGGCTGATGGGCACCTTCCTGGACGAGGTCAAGACGGCCGGGTTCTCGGGTGTCCAGAATTTTCCGACCGTGGGGCTGATCGATGGAGCCTTCCGGCTCAATCTGGAGGAGACCGGCATGGGTTACGGCCACGAGGTCGAGATGATCCGCATGGCCGCCGATCGCGACATGCTGACGACACCCTATGTGTTCTCGGCCGATGATGCGGGCAGCATGGCGGCCGCTGGTGCCGACATCATTGTCGTGCATCTTGGATTGACGACCGGCGGCTCGATCGGGGCGGAGACGGGAGTGGCACTGGCTGATGCCCCGGCATTGACCGACGAATGGGCTGCCGCTGCGCTCGAAGTCAATCCTGATGTCCTAGTGCTGGTTCACGGCGGACCTGTAGCAATGCCCGAGGACGCGGCTTTCGTCCTGAAGAACACCGAGAATTGTCACGGATTCTATGGCGCCTCCTCGATGGAGCGCCTGCCGACGGAAGTCGCGCTGACGGAACAGACGAAGAAATTCAAGGAGATCGACCTCTAAGGCCGAAAGGGAGGCTCACATGACTGGCGAACTGTTAGGACAACTGATCCTTTGGCTCATCGCGGCCGTCATCGTCATCTTTGTTGTTTACTGGGTGATGTATTGGCTTTACCGCCGCTCGACCAAGGAAGTCGCGTTCGTGCGTACGGGTTTTCTTGGCGAAAAGGTCGTCATCAACGGTGGCGCATTCGTCTGGCCGATCATTCACGACATCACGCCGGTAAGCATGAACTCCCTGCAACTTGCGGTGACTCGCGAGAAGGACGAGGCGCTGATCACCCGTGATCGGATGCGCATCGACGTGGACGCGGAATTCTACGTTCGGGTGAACCAGACCAAGGAGGCGGTTTCGCTTGCTGCCTCGACCCTTGGCCGGCGGACACTGGAACCCGAGCGCATCCACTCGCTCTTGTCTGGCAAATTCATATCCGCGCTGCGCACCGTCGCGTCGCAGATGACGCTTGAGGAGGTACATGAGAATCGCAACGAGTACGTCGCCCGCGTCAAGGAAATGGCGCAGGAAGGGCTCGACAAGAACGGGCTGGAGCTGGAAAGCGTTGCGGCGACGGACATCGACCAGACGGACATTCAGTATTTCAACCCGTCCAACAAGTTCGACGCAGAAGGCTTGACAGCCGTCATTGAGGCCGTCGAGCAGCGCCGGAAGCTGCGCAACGACAT
>VXPN01000329.1 GCA_009839535.1 Boseongicola sp. SB0662_bin_57
TGCGGGAATTGACAAGAAGACCCTCTCCGCACCAGCATGCGGGGAGGGTTGAAGGTGGGAGGTCATGGATAGCGACACCCCCGTTATTTCTGCGGAGCACGTCTGGAAGCTTTTTGGGCCCAATCCCGAGGCGTACCTGTCCCGCATGCCGGAGGGCCATTCCTTCGAGGACATCAGGTCAGACGGGTACATCGCTGGCGTCAAGGACGTCTCGCTCGAAGTCGCGAAGGGCGAAATGCTCGTCATCATGGGGCTGTCGGGCTCCGGAAAGTCGACGCTGGTTCGCTGTTTCTCGCGCCTCCACGACATAACCGGCGGAGCGATCAGGATCGACGGCCAGGACATCATGAGCCTGAACGCGACCGAATTGATAGAGCTTCGACGCTCGAAGATGGGGATGGTGTTCCAGTCGTTCGGCCTGCTCCCGCATCGCACGGTTCTCGAGAACGTCGCATTTCCGCTCGAGATGCGCGGGCAGGACAGGCACGAGCGGCGCGAACGCGCGCTCGAAATGGTCAGGCTTGTCGGGCTGGAGGGACGCGAGGACTATTTTCCCCGGGAGCTCTCCGGCGGCCAGCAGCAGAGGGTCGGCATTGCTCGAAGCCTCGCGATCGAGCCGAACATCTGGTTTCTGGACGAGCCCTTCAGCGCGCTGGATCCCTTGATACGACGCGAAATGCAGGACGAGTTCCTGCGCCTCCAGGACATGCTTGGCAAGACAATCGTCTTCATAACCCATGACTTTGACGAGGCGCTCCGTCTTGCCGACAGGATCGCCATCATGAAGGACGGCGCCGTTGAACAGGTGGACACGCCTGACAAGATCGTCCTTGATCCGGCGACCGAATACGTGGCCAGGTTCACCGAGGAAGTGGACAAGGCAAGCGTCGTTCACGCAAGCGTGCTGGCCAGGGAGGGAGTGGCCGTCGACGGCGAACCCGTCCCCGGGGACGCAACGATCCTGTCTCTCGCACGCCGGCTGGTGGAGGACACTTCGGACTCCATTCCCGTCAGCTTGCCGGATGGCGGCACAGGCGCCATGGATCGCAAGGCGGCGCTGGCGGTGCTCTTCGGAGAGAAGAAGTGAGCGACTCGACCAGCACGGATGCCGTGAAATCGGGCGCGGAGGCCGTCTCGGTCGGCGCGATCCGGACACGGACGATTGTCCTGGCCCTGTTCGGCGCGGCGATTCTGCTCGCCGTGCTGAAGCCCTGGATTCCTTCGGCCCTGGTCAGGCTGCCGGAAGGCGCAATCCTTCCTTGGGCAAACTGGCTGGATGCGGGGTTTTCCTGGCTCCAGAACGACATTGGACTGATCCATGTCACCCGGACGATCTCCGGATGGCTGGGGTTCCTTACCGACGCGGCCGCCAACGTCCTGTACGGGAAGGCCCGGTGGCCGCGTCTGGAGGCATTGCCGTGGTCCGTGGTCGCGGCATGTTCGGCGGTGCTGGGCTACTGGCTTGGTGGCTGGCGGCTCGCGCTTCTGGCCGGCGGCACCTTCGTCTGGACCGCACTCATGGGGCAGTGGAGATGGGCGATGGAAACCTTGTCGGTCATCGCCGTCGCGGTGCCGTTCGGGTTTGGCATCGGGTTGCTTCTGGGCATGTGCGCATGGAAGTCCAGGCGGTTCGAGGAGGCCTTGAGGCCGGTTCTTCTGGTTCTGCAGACGCTGCCGTTCTACAGTTACCTTCTCCCTGCCGTCATCTTCTTCAAGGTCGGGCCGACCGCCGCGTCGGTTGCCACGATCGTCTATTCAATGCCGCCTATGATCCTGATGACCATCGTCGGCCTCCGAAAGGTGCCGCCCGACGTCGTCGAGGCGGGGAGGATGGCGGGCTGCACGCGTTGGCAGATGCTGCGCCATGTATTCCTGCCCTCGGCTCGCAACGAGATTCTTGTCGGCCTCAACCAGGTCATCATGCTTGCCCTTGCCATGGTCGTCCTTACCGCATTCATCGGCATGCCCGGGCTAGGTGCAAAGCTGCTCGCCATGATGAACAGTTTCAAGCTCGGCCGCAGCTTCGAGATCGGCGTCACGATCGTCTTGCTCGCCGTGACGCTTGACCGCCTGAGCAAGGCGTGGGTCGTCAAGCAGCCCGAGCATTTCGAAAAGGGAACTCCCTGGTGGCAGAGGCACGCGTTCCTGCTCCTGGGAATTGCGACCTTCATGCTGTTCTACCTGCTCAGCCAGTTCCTGCCCATCCTGGACGAGGTCGGCCGCAGGCAGTCGCTTTCAAGGGGCAGCGAGATCGACACGCTTATCAAGGGTGCCCTGAGCATTTCGTGGGTGAAGGCGATCACGGACTTCATTCGATGGTTCTTCAACATCTGGGTGTTGATTCCCACCGAGCTTGCACTGCTGTTTCTGCCCACGTTCACGGTCATTCTCGCAATGACAGGCATCGGCTATCTGCTGGGGGGCTGGTTTCCGGCGTTGATAGGGTTCCTGTTCTTTTCGGCGGTGGCCCAGCTCGGATGGTGGGACCGGGCGATGCTGACCTTGCATTCGACGCTGACGGCCGTGTTCCTCGCGATGCTCTTTGGAATGCCGCTCGCCATATGGGCTGCACAGCGCGAGCGTGCGTCCCGCTGGATGATCTTTGCCTGCGACACCGCCCAGACTTTCCCAAGTTTCATCTACCTTTTGCCGGCCATCATGCTGTTCGGGATCACTCCAATCACGGTCATTCTGGCGATCCTCATCTACACGATGGTGCCCGTCGTGCGTTACACGGTCGAAGGTCTGAGAGGCGTGCCGCGCGAGATCACGGAAGCCGCGGACATGGCGGGCGCGACGCGATGGCAGAAGCTCTGGAAGGTCGAGTTCCCCCTCGCGATGCCGACCATCGCCGTCGGATTGAACCAGGCATTCATTTTTGCCTTCTTCATGGTCATCATTGCCGCCTTCATCGGCACCCGGGACCTGGGGCAGGAAATGCAGCGCACGCTCGCGGGCACCGACCTCGGAAAGAACTTCACGCTCGGCTTCTCCGTGGTCTTCATGGCGTTGTCGCTCGACATCGCGATCAACTCGTGGGCAAGGAAACGTCGGGAGATACTGGGCCAATGACGGTGCAACCGATACACCCGGTGCCATGGGAGCGATCAGGCGTCATCGCGCCGGGCCTGCC
>VXPN01000355.1 GCA_009839535.1 Boseongicola sp. SB0662_bin_57
GGAATGTTGTCATCACCTTTTGGGCAAGCCGGACCCGGTCATGTCCCGCCTGGTCGATGGCATCCAGGTCGCTGAGCGGAATGCCGTCCAGCCAGTCAAGCGTCAGCACGCGTCGCGACGACAGGTCCCACCTCGTCCTGGGAACGCGAATGCCTTCGTCCTTGGCCGCGTTCGCGCCGAATTCGGACGCGTTCGCCGACTCGAGCCGGAGGTCCAGCTCGGCCAAGACCACGCCTTCGAAATGCGCGACCACGTCAAGAGGCCTCAGCCGTCGCGACCCCGGCGCCAGCGCCTCGATCACGCGGGCTGCAAAGTAGAACGCGTCAATGTCGCGCCGCATGTTCCGCACGATCTTCGGACGAAGGACCTTGACGGCGACCGCTTCGCCCGATCCTGCAAGCCGGGCCTTGTGAACCTGCGCGATGGAGGCCGCCGCCACGGAGTCGGAGAAGTCCGAGAAAAGCTCCTCGACGGGCGCGCCCAGTTCCGCCTCGATCGTCTCCCTTGCCGCGGCGGTCGGGAAGGGCGGCAGCTTGTCCTGGAGGACGAGCAATTGCTCCGCCAGGCCGTGACCGACAACGTCCGGCCTCGTCGAAAGGGTCTGTCCAAGCTTGATGAAGGCCGGTCCCATGGCCATGAGCGCCCGGGTCACCGTCGGCAGATTCGGGTCGCCCTTGTGGCCGAGCCACTTGAACGGCCAGCCGAGCACGCGTGCGGCAATGCGTACAGACGGCGGCGCGTCCATGGCCTCCAGCACCGCTCGCATGGCGCCGGTGCGTTCAAAGGTCGCCCCGGTGCGAACGAGCCGAAAGATGTTGTGCGGACCGCGCATCTAGACCTTCCATCCCGAGTGCAGTGCCGCGATGCCCATGGAGAGGTTGCGATACCTGACCTGCTCGAACCCGGCCTCGCGGATCATCTCGGCAAACGATTCCTGGTCCGGAAAGCGACGGATCGATTCGACCAGGTACCGATAGCTGTCCTTGTCCCCCGTGACCGCGTGGCCCATGCGGGGGATCACGTTGAAGGAATAGAGATCGTAGATTTCCTGCAGGATCGGGACCGTCACGCGGGAGAACTCCAGCACCATCAGCCGTCCGCCCGGCCTGAGCACGCGGAAGGCCTCTGCCAGCGCATCTCCGATCCTCGTGACGTTTCGAATGCCGAAGGAGATCGCGCACACGTCAAAGGCGGAGTCCGGAAAGGGAAGGGACATCGCGTCGCCGGCCACCCATTCAACGCGATCGGCCAGGCCGGATCCGCCGGCCCGCTTGCGTCCTTCGTCCAGCATCGGCTCCGTCAGGTCCAGGACGACCGCGGACGCTTCGGGCGCGCGCTTCAGGAACCGGAGCGCGATGTCCCCCGTTCCGCCGGCGACGTCCAGAAGGCGCTGATGGCCTCGCGGCGCCAACCAGTCCATCATGGCGTCCTTCCAGAGGCGATGGACGCCGCCTGACATGAGGTCGTTCATCAGGTCGTATCGCGACGCGACGCTGGAAAAGACGTCCTGGACAAGGCCGGCCTTTTCGTCCTCGCGCACCTCGCGGGCGCCGAAATGCGTCGTGCTTCCGTTTTCGTCAGCCATCGTGACCCTTCGCAGCGAGCTGCAAAACCCCGTCCTTGTATGTTCAGAAAACCGAGGGAATCAACCTTGCCCACAGTTGATTCTGGCCTGTGGGCAAAGCGGGCAACTTCCCTTTGGAAGAAGGCGGCCGTTTCGGATATCCTGCCGGAACGCCGCCTTCCCGAAAGACATGGGACGGCGACCGCGGGAAGGGCCACGTCCCGGAAGCCGCGAACGAGGAAGGAGCCCAGCACCATGGCAGCAGCTGATTCCGGCAGGAGTTCAAGCGTGTCTGCGTCCGGTCCCGCGGACGGCCATGCCTGAGCTTCCGGAGGTCGAGACCGTCCGGCGTGGCCTGCTGCCGGTGATGGAAGGCACGCGGATCCTGCGGGCCGACGTCAATCGTCCGGACCTTCGCTGGCCGTTGCCGGCACGCATGGCGGAGCGGGTTACGGGGACGCGGGTCATGTCGCTGCGCCGCCGCTCGAAATACCTGCTTGCGGAACTGTCGAGCGGGGAAACGCTGCTTGTGCATCTCGGCATGTCCGGCCGCATCCTGATTTCAGGCGATGCGCCAGGCGCGTTCCGGAACCGGCACGCGATGCACGACAGGCACGATCATGTCGTGTTTCACATGCAAGGCGGCGCCCGCGTGACGTTCAACGACCCGCGCCGGTTTGGCGCCATGGACCTGGTGGCGACGGAATCCGCAGAGCAACATCAACGGCTGGCCGGGATCGGGCCGGAGCCGCTCGGGAATGCTTTCGACGAAACCTACCTGACCGGCGCCCTGAAAGGTCGCCGCACGACCATAAAGGCCGCGCTCCTGGACCAGCGTGTGGTGGCGGGCCTGGGCAACATCTATGTTTGCGAAGTGCTGCATCGGGCGGGGGTTTCGCCGGCCCGGCGCGTGTCGCGCATTGCGGCCAGAAGGATCGCGAGCCTGGTCCCCAATGTCCGGGACGTCCTGTCCGAGGCGATAGCCGCAGGCGGCTCCAGCCTCAGGGACTATCGGCAGGCGGATGGGGAACTGGGATACTTCCAGCACACCTTCCGCGTCTATGGCCGCGACGGCGAGCCTTGCGTGAAGCCTGGCTGCGGCGGACAGATCGTGCGCACCGTGCAGTCCGGAAGGTCCAGCTTCCACTGCCCGAAGTGCCAGAAATAAGGGAATTGCATCGAAGCGCCGCCGCCCCTCGGCATGGCTTCGCGGGCCCGCGGGACAACCCGCGCCAACTTGCCGTCAACGCTCAGGCGCGTCAATCCGGGCCGCCTCGTGACGTTTCGCCCATTTTGGCAAGGCTTCTCGGCATGGCCAAGACCACGCGATGCCGCTGTGGAGACCGGTCGGTCGGAACTGCCGCCTGGCAAGAGCTCTTGATGCGCCTGCAACACGCACGTCAAGGCGAACGGAACGGGCGGCCCAGGGACGCGCGCCAGAGATGGCTTGATCTGTTTCCCGTGAATGTTAAGGCTTCCCGTGACCGAAACTGCCGGAAACGATCGCATGGCCTTTGAAACGATCATCGTGGAGACGGAAGACCACGTCACGACCATTCGC
>VXPN01000057.1 GCA_009839535.1 Boseongicola sp. SB0662_bin_57
TCATGGATGCGCTCAAGGCACGTGGCGTGACGGAAGTCTGCTTTGCAGGCGCCGTTCGTCGCCCGGAAATCGACCTTGGCGAAGCCGAAGCCAGCAGCAAGCCTTTCATCGACCGAATCGCCGCGGCCCTTGAGAAGGGTGACGATGGAGCGCTCGCGATCCTGCTGCAGATATTCGAGGGAGAGGGGTTCGTGATCCGTGCCGCCCATGAACTTGCCCCCGACCTGTTGCCGGCATCCGGCGTGCTCACGCACAGGCAACCGACGCCCGGAGACATCAAGGACGCCGCCCGTGCCGATGTCGCGCTGAAAGCCATTGGCGACGCGGATGTCGGGCAGGCTTGCGCCGTTCGCCAAGGGCAGGTCATTGCCATCGAGACGAGCTATGGCACCGACTGGATGCTGGAAAGCCTGGGCCGCAGGCCGGATGGGTCGGGAGGAATCTTCGCAAAGGCGCCGAAGCCCGGGCAGGATCTTCGTGTCGACCTGCCGACGATAGGTCCGCGAACCGTGACTCGCGTGGCGGAAGCGGGACTTGGCGGCATTGTCATCGAGGCAGGAGGAGTCATGGTGCTGGAACGTGAGGAAACCGTGCAGGTGGCCAATGAAACCGGGATCTTCCTATGGGTGCGTCGGCCGTGACGTGTCTGGTGCCGTCTGACGGGCCGGACCGGCCGGCCTCATGAAGCTCTATCTGCTGGCAGGGGAGGCGTCCGGCGACAAGCTGGGCGCGGCATTGATTCGGGGACTTGGGTCCCTGGTGCAGGATCTGGAATTTCGCGGCGTTGCAGGCCCGGAAATGCAGGCGGAGGGCATGGAGAGCCTCTTTCCCATGGACGAACTGTCGGTGATGGGAATTGCGGAGGTGCTGCCGAAATACCTGAAGCTTCGCCGGAGGTTGAACGAGGTGGTCGCAGATTGCGTAGCCTGGCGGCCGGATGCGCTGATCACGATCGACGTGCCGGACTTTTCGCAACGCATGGCGTGCGCTGTCAGGAACAGGATTCCGGGCATGCGCTGCATTCACTACGTGGCGCCGTCGGTCTGGGCCTGGAGAGCGTGGCGGACGGAGAAAATGGCCCGCTGCACGGACCACGTTCTGGCGCTTTTGCCGTTTGAGCCCCCGCACATGACAAGGGGAGGAATGACATGCGATTTCGTGGGGCATCCCGTCGTGGCCGAGCCGCTTGCCGGTCCGGAAGACGTGCGGGCATTTCGCGCGGAAACCGGAACAGGAGACGCGCCCATCGTGCTGGCGCTCCCCGGGTCGCGCACCAAGGAAGTCGCGCGTCTTGTGCCGGTTTTCGGAGAGGCGATGCGCAGGGTTCTGGCAAGCCGTCCTGAGGTCCGCATTGTCGTGCCCGCTGCCGATCCGGTCGCAGCGGCCGTCCGCGAAGGCGTTCGCGCATGGCCCGGAGAGCCGATCGTCCTTGATCCCCGCGACAGCGGTCCTGCAATGAAGCGGGCGGCATTCGCTGCCGCTGACGTGGCGCTGGCCGCATCCGGGACGGTCTCGCTGGAGCTTGCCGCGAATGCGACGCCAATGGTTGTTGCCTATGACATGAACTGGCTGTCGTGGCAGGTAATGAGCCGGTTGGCGACCATTGATACGGTGACGCTGGTCAACCTTGTGACGAACACCAGAACGGTCCCGGAATTCCTGGGGCCGGACTGCAGGCCCGTGGCGATTGCGGATGCCGTGAACGAATTGCTGTCAGGTCAGGCGGCTCGCGAGGCGCAGCTGGATGCCATGGCCACGACCATGACACGCCTCGGTCGTGGAGAGGAGGCGCCGGGGCTGCGTGCAGCAAGGTCGGTTGTCGCAGCGCTTTCGAGAGAGGATGACGGTCGAGGACGATAGTCCCTCCGCCGTCGGCACAGGCGGCGCAGTTCCAAAGCCGTTGTCGGCATGTCAGGTTCCCTGCGGTTGGCGGTCCCGGAGGCCGTCCGCACGATTCGCGGGGTCATGATCCTCGCCAGATCCAGCCCCCGCCGTAGACGCGGCTGCCACCGGTTTCGTAGAAGACGCATGCCTGCCCCGGCGACACGCCTTCCTCCGGCGCCAGCAGCTCGACTGTCGCTTCGGTCGCCGAGACCGGATGGATCACGGCTTCTGCCGGCGGCCTCGTCGAGCGGACCCTGACCGAGAGATTCCGCTCGCCGGCGCTGTTGAAGGGTTCGTCTCCAAGCCAGTTGATCTCGCGCACTGGCACGGTGCGCGTGGCAAGCAGTTCTTTCGGCCCTACAATGACCCGTTTGTTGTCGACATCCAGCCGCACAACGTAGAGAGGCTCGTCCAGCCCGCCGATGCCGAGGCCCCGCCGCTGCCCGATCGTGTAGTGGATGACGCCTGCGTGCGCGCCCATTTCGCGACCGTCGACATGGACGATTGCGCCTGGCTCGGCTGCCCCGGGGCGCAGTTTCTCGATGACGGACGCGTAGTTGCCGTTCGGGACGAAGCAGATGTCCTGGCTGTCAGGTTTGTCGGCCACGGACAGGCCATGTGCGCTTGCGAGGTCGCGCGTTTCCTTCTTGGAAGCCAGGTGCCCAAGAGGAAAGCGCAGGAACTCGAGCTGTTCCGGCGTCGTCGTGAACAGAAAGTAGCTTTGATCCCGGGTCACATCCGCGGCCATGTGCAGTTCTGGCCCCGATTCGCCGGGCTTCCGTTGGATGTAGTGTCCCGTGGCCATGCAATCCGCGTCGAGGTCATGCGCGGTTTCGAGGAGATCCTTGAACTTCACGCGTTCGTTGCAGCGAATGCACGGCACCGGTGTTGCACCCGCAAGGTAGCTTTCCGCAAACTCGTCGATCACGGTCTCACGAAAGATGCTTTCGTAGTCGAGGACATAGTGGGGAAACCCCATCGCTTCCGCCACCCGGCGTGCGTCGCGGATGTCCGCCCCTGCGCAACACGCGCCCTTTTTGGCCAATGCGGCTCCGTGATCATAGAGCTGAAGCGTGACGCCCACCACGTCATAGCCCTCGCGCGCGAGTTCGGCAGCCACGACGGAACTGTCCACGCCGCCGGACATGGCCACGACAACACGGGTTTCCGAAGGCGGTTTCGGAAAGCCAAGCGAGTTCAGGTTTTCGGCTGCGTCGAGCGCCATGGTGTCACCGTGAA
>VXPN01000375.1 GCA_009839535.1 Boseongicola sp. SB0662_bin_57
ATGCGGTCGTTCCTCCGGTCCGGGCTTGGGCGAGGACGTCGGAAGCGCCTCGCAACGCATGCTGACCGCATCCGAACTGCCTGTCAAGCGCAAAGTTCGTTTCTTGTTCCGATTTTCCGGAAGCCTTTGCCGCCCATGATCCCCGCTCCCGCCGGCATCGTTCACGCGGCATCTCGTTCGAGTGTGCCGGGCCGGAGGCGGCGGCCTGACGGGCATCTGTCAAGTTAGGTATATAAGTCCCGAATATTTCGGGCCGGCAAGCGTCAGAAAGTTCGTTGAAGGCTCCCGTCTGCTTGGTGATCGCACGGCAGATCAGTGGCAGCAGGACGCCTTCGGCCAGGTCGACGCCTGGCTCGGAGGCATTGGTCTGAGGCAACCATGACCATGACCTCGAAAGTTCTGGGTGCCTTGGAAGGAATTGCCGGGAGTTGAAACGGAAGTGACGAATCCGGGAGCGCGCGACCTGACGGAGGCGGGAAATTGGCTGACAGGCCGACCGGACCCATTGCCCAGTCACGCGGAGGCGGCTATCTTTCAGAAAACAAGAGCAGGACATGGCCGACGATCTTCTCGCAGCGACCGTAGCAGATACCTATGACGCAGCTTCGATCGAGGTCCTTGAGGGCCTCGAAGCGGTGCGAAGGCGCCCGGGGATGTATATTGGCGGCACCGACGAACGTGCGCTTCACCATCTGGTTGCCGAAGTCCTTGACAATGCGATGGACGAGGCTGTTGCAGGCCATGCAAGCCGGATCGAGGTCGAACTCCATGACGATCACTCGGTCACGATTCGGGACAACGGTCGCGGCATTCCGGTCGAACCGCACCCGAAGTTCCCGGACCGCTCCGCGCTGGAGATCATTCTCTGCGAGCTGCACTCGGGCGGAAAGTTCTCCGGAAAGGCCTACGAGACGTCCGGTGGCCTGCACGGTGTTGGCATCTCGGTCGTCAATGCGCTCTCCGACCAGCTCCGCGTCGAGGTCGCACGGGACAGGCAGGTCTACGTGCAGGAGTTCTCGCGCGGCATTCCGCTCTCGGGTGTCGAGAACGTGGGCGCCGCCTCAAACCGGCGCGGCACCACCGTCACCTTTCACCCCGATCACGAGATATTCGGCGCGCTCAAGCTTTCGCCGGCGCGCCTCTTCAAGATGGCCCGCTCCAAGGCCTATCTCTTCAGCGGCGTCGAGATCCGCTGGAAATGCGCGCTTGATGCAGATGGCATTCCCCCTGAAGCCACGTTTCGCTTTCCTGGCGGCCTTTCGGAATTCCTGACAGAAAGCCTGAACGGCGACACAACCTATGCAGAGCAGCCCTTTGCGGGCCAGGTCGGCTTCAACGAAAAGTTCGGGGAGCCTGGCAAGGTCGAATGGGCGATCAACTGGACGGCGGCCCGAGACGGATTCATCCAGAGCTACTGCAATACCGTTCCAACACCGGAGGGCGGTACGCACGAGACGGGATTCTGGGCAGCCATCCTCAAGGGGATTCGCGCCTATGGCGAACTGGTCGGCAATCGCAAGGCCTCGCAGATCGCCCGTGAAGACCTGACAACCGGCGGGGTGGCACTGGTCTCCATCTTCATCCGCGAACCGCAGTTCGTCGGACAGACGAAGGACAGGCTTGCCACCGAAGGGGCAGCGAAAATGGTCGAAGGCGCGGTTCGCGACCATTTTGACAACTGGCTTGCTGCCGACACGAGATCCGCAGGGGCCATTCTGGACTTTCTTGTCCTGCGGGCGGAGGAGCGGCTGCGTCGCCGGCAGGAAAAGGAGACGGCACGCAAGAGCGCGACCAGGAAACTCCGCCTCCCCGGAAAGCTGACCGATTGCACGGCCAAGTCCCGCGACGGCACGGAGATTTTCCTTGTTGAGGGCGATTCCGCCGGCGGTTCCGCCAAGGCCGCCCGCAACCGGGAGTTCCAGGCGCTGCTGCCCTTGCGCGGCAAGGTCCTGAACGTGCTTGGGGCGGCGTCGGCAAAGCTCATGCAGAACCAGGAGATCAGGGATCTCTGCGAAGCCCTGGGGTGCAGCATGGGCGCTCGCTTCGATGTCGACGACCTGCGATACGACAAGGTCATCATCATGACTGATGCCGATGTCGACGGAGCCCACATCTCGTCGCTTCTCATGACGTTCTTCTACACCCAGATGCGGCCGTTGGTCGACAAGGGACATCTCTACCTTGCCTGTCCGCCGCTGTACCGGCTGACCCAGGGAGCCAATCGCGCCTACGTGGCCAACGATGCCGAAAAGGAGCGCGTTCTTGCCGAAGGATTGGGCGGCAAGGGCAAGATCGACGTGCAGCGGTTCAAGGGCTTGGGCGAAATGGATGCCAAGGACCTCAAGGAGACCACGATGGATCCGGCGTCGCGCACGCTGATCCGGGTCACGACCGACGAGGACGAGCCCGGGGAGACAGGGGACCTGGTCCAGCGCCTGATGGGGAAGAAGCCGGAGCTGCGGTTCCAGTACATCCAGGAGAACGCACGGTTCGTGGAAGAGCTGGACGTTTGACGGTGAGAGTGGGGCGTGAGCACGGCTGATTGACCCGAGGCCGCTCGCCGGACATGGCCCGGGGATCGCGGATCAGCGGAGCTTCCCGTCTTCGAGCCGCACGGTCCGGTCCATGATCGACGCAAGCTCCCGGTTGTGCGTTGCGATGACGGCCGCAAGACCGGTCTCCCTTACCAGTTCCATGAGCGCCGCAAACACGTCTTGCGAAGTTGCCGGATCCAGGTTGCCCGTGGGCTCGTCGGCCAGCAGCACCTTGGGGCTGTTTGCCAGGGCGCGGCAGAAGGCGACCCGTTGCTGCTCGCCACCTGACAGCGCGGCGGGTCGGTGCTCGACACGTTCGCCCAAGCCGACCCGTGTGAGCAGCTCCTCGGACCGTGCCCTTGCGTCCGTCGCGGGCACCGCATTTGCGAGCTGCGGCAGGACGACGTTCTCGAGGGCAGAGAACTCGGGCAGGAGATGATGAAACTGGTACACGAAGCCGATGTCCTGCCGCCTCGCGGCAGTGCGCGCGGCTTCGCCTGCCCGCGTCATGTCGGCACCGTCAACGGAAACGGTTCCGGCGTCGCAGGAATCGAGAAGTCCGGCAACATGCAGCAGCGTGGACTTGC
>VXPN01000027.1 GCA_009839535.1 Boseongicola sp. SB0662_bin_57
GTGCCGTTTGCGCAGATGACCCTCGATTCCATCAACGCGGCGGATCCCAACAACCCGACCGTCAAGCCGGTGCCCTATGTCGGCATCCAGTTCGTCGCCATCCCCGAGTTTGCCGGCATTGCAACGGAAGTCAGCCAGGAGTTCTCGGCTGTCTATGCAGGCCAGCAAACTGTGGAAGAGGCACTGGCCAAGGCGCAAGCGCTGACCACCGACGCAATGGAAGCGGCCGGCTACTAGGCCATCCTTCCTTTCAGGGGGCGGCCATGGTCGCCCCCTGTGACCTGCCAAAGCGATCCCGTTGCGTTATCATTCTGGGCAGCCGCGTCAGGCTGCCATCAGAGGAGGTACGTCCATGGCAACCCAGCACTCCCGATCCGCAGCCCGGTTGATGATGGCCCCGGCAGTGGTCCTTCTTCTCGGCTGGATGCTCGTGCCGCTGACGATGACGCTTTACTTCTCCTTCAAGAAATACCTGCCGATGCGTGGCGACTCGCTGGCCAACGGCCTGGATTGGGTGGGGTTCGCAAATTACGCACGGTTCGTGACGTCGAGCTCGTTCTGGCCAAGTGTCTACGCGACCCTGGTCATCGTCGGCGGTGTCCTGGTGATCACGGTGATTCTCGGAATTTTCCTCGCTCTCCTGCTTGATCAGCCGATGTGGGGTCAGGGGGTTGTCCGCATCCTGGTCATCGCTCCCTTTTTCGTCATGCCGACCGTGTCGGGTCTGGTGTGGAAGAACATGTTCATGGACCCGGTGAACGGTTTCTTTGCCCATGTCTGGCGAGGTGTCGGGGCCGAACCGATCGAATGGCTCTCGCAGGCATCGCTGCCCTCCCTCATTCTCATCGTGTCCTGGCAATGGCTGCCCTTCGCGACGCTGATTCTGCTCACGGCGTTTCAGTCGCTCGACCAGGAGCAACTCGAAGCCGCCGAGATGGACGGCGCCCGCTGGCCACAGCGCTTTGTCTTCATCGTTCTGCCGCACCTGAGCCGCGCGATCACTGTCGTGCTCCTGATCCAGACGATCTTCCTGTTGTCGATCTTCGCAGAGATCTTCGTCACCACCCAGGGCTCGTTCGGCACAAAGACGCTGACCTACCTGATCTACCAGCGCGTGCTGGAGAGCCAGAACGTGGGCCTCGGCTCCGCCGGTGGCGTCTATGCCATCATCCTCGCCAATATCGTTGCGATCTTCCTGATGCGCATCGTCGGCAAGAACCTGGACGCGTGAGGAGGGACAACCATGGCCCGCGCTGTCACGACCCGCCAAAAGACGATCAACTCCATTGCCGCATGGGCGGTTGGCCTGCTGATCTTCTTCCCGATCCTCTGGATCATCGTCATGTCTTTCAAGACCGAGGGCGATGCGATCAAGGCCCCGCTGGAAGTGCTCACCGCGCCATGGACCCTGGAAAACTACGGGGTCGTGCAGGAGCGCTCGGATTATTCGCGTCACTTCGTCAACTCGGTCATCCTCGCCTTCGGTTCGACCCTTCTGGGCCTTCTCGTCGCCGTGCCCGCGGCTTGGGCGATGGCCTTCGTGCCCTCCAAACGCACCAAGGACGTCCTCCTCTGGATGCTCTCGACGAAGATGCTGCCCGCCGTCGGTGTGCTCTACCCGATCTACCTTCTGTTCATCCAGCTTGGACTTCTCGACAGCCGCGCCGGGCTTGTGGTCGTGCTGATGCTGATCAACCTGCCGATCATCGTCTGGATGCTCTACACCTATTTCAAGGAGATCCCCGGCGAGATCCTGGAGGCGGCGCGGATGGATGGCGCCACATTGCACGAAGAGATCCTCTACGTGCTCACGCCGATGGCGGTCCCGGGCATGGCCTCGACGGTGCTCCTGAACGTCATCCTCGCCTGGAACGAGGCGTTCTGGACGCTTAACCTTACCGCGGCCAAAGCGGCCCCGCTCACGGCCTTCATCGCCAGCTACTCGAGCCCCGAGGGGTTGTTCTACGCCAAGCTCTCGGCGGCATCGACCATGGCCATCGCACCTATCCTGATCATGGGCTGGTTCAGCCAGAAACAACTTGTCCGCGGCCTGACCTTCGGCGCGGTGAAATAAGGGGGACGGACATGGGACAGATTCAGCTCAACCAGGTGTCCAAGAGCTTCGGCAGCGTCGAGGTCATTCCACCGCTCGACCTTACCATCGAGGATGGCGAGTTCGTCGTGTTCGTCGGCCCGTCGGGCTGCGGGAAATCCACGCTCTTGCGCCTGATCGCCGGACTCGAGGACGTCACCGAAGGCCACGTCATGATCGATGGCCAGGATGCAACCGAAGTCGTGCCGGCAAAGCGCGGCCTTGCGATGGTGTTCCAGAGCTACGCGCTCTATCCGCACATGTCGGTACGCAAGAACATCGCGTTTCCCCTGCGCATGGCCGGTCTCGACAAGGCCGAGCAGGACAAGAGCGTGGCTCAGGCAGCAGAGGTTCTTAACCTCACCGACTACCTTGATCGGCGCCCCGGCCAGCTTTCGGGTGGCCAGCGCCAGCGCGTCGCCATCGGTCGCGCGATCGTACGCGAACCGGCCGCCTTCCTGTTTGACGAACCGCTTTCAAACCTCGACGCCGCCCTTCGCGTGGGCATGCGACTGGAGATCTCCGAGCTGCACAAGCGCCTCAAGACGACGATGATCTACGTTACCCACGACCAGGTCGAAGCCATGACCATGGCCGACAAGATCGTGGTGCTGCAGGCAGGCGTGATCG
Organism: Boseongicola sp. SB0662_bin_57; assembly: GCA_009839535.1. GTDB lineage: Bacteria > Pseudomonadota > Alphaproteobacteria > Rhodobacterales > Rhodobacteraceae > JAJEFO01. The sequence goes on from VXPN01000027.1 coordinate 2,723, forward strand.
AGCAGGTCGGCTCACCGCTCGAACTCTACCAGCGCCCGCGCAATACCTTCGTGGCGGGCTTCATCGGCAGCCCGAAGATGAACCTGATCCAAGGGCCCGAAGCCGACAAGTGCGGCGCCGCGACGATCGGCATCCGCCCCGAGCACATAGACATCAACGAGAAAGAGGGGCTTTGGCAGGGCACCGTGGGCGTGTCGGAACACCTCGGCTCCGACACCTTCTTCCACATCCAGTGCAACGCGTCGCGCGAGCCGCTCACGGTACGGGCCACAGGTGAAATGGCCCTCGAATACGGTGCCGAGGTCCACGTGACGCCGCGCCCGGAGCACCTTCACAAGTTCGACTCGAAGGGGCTCCGGATGGAATGAAACGGCTCGAAGGCAAGA
>VXPN01000437.1 GCA_009839535.1 Boseongicola sp. SB0662_bin_57
AGTCATGCCGAAGCAGAAATCGAGGATGTCCGTCAAGCATGTCCTTCAATCCGTAAGCGCGGAACCCGGCGGCCAGAAGGTTGCCGAGGGAAATCCGGTTGTAAGGCGATACCGTGCATTGCACGGAAGCAAATCCGGCCTTGCGAAAGATGTCCATACGGATCCGGATCAACCTGCCGTGCCAGCCCTGGGCCCGCGCCTCGGAGCCGAGCACGGTGCCAAAGAGGAGGCCCGGCGCCTGGCTGTACGGCCCGGCAAGGAAAGGCGGATGTTCGCTGTTCGCCTGCATCGCGTTGCTGTATCCGAGAATCTTGCTGTCCGACACCGGAAGAAGCACGATGCCGTCCCGGACGAAGCTGGCCAGGAACGCCTCGGACATGCGCAGGAACAGGCCTTCCCGCTGCGTCTGGCTTGCCGCCCAGTCGATGATCTCGACAAGGGCCGGAATGTCCTCCATCGTGGCAAGCCGCAGGCCGGTGCCGGCAGGGATGTCACGAGCCGACCGGTCCAGGCAGCTTTCGGCGACATCGCGCAGCATGTCCCTCCCCACGCCTTCGCCTGGGCCCGCTGGGAGGGGGGTCACGGTCATTGGCCAATGATTTCCGCGTAATCGAGAAGCGAGAGATTGGGCAGGATGTTGAGAGACCGGGCGACATCCGCCCGGATCTGGTACGAAAATTCCGGCATCACCTCGACGGGAATGTCCGACACGGCTTCCTCGCCGCAAAGCACTTGCTCCGCCTTCTCGGCCGTGAAGCGCCCGACCTTCCGGTAGGGCGCTACCAGTCCGTACAGCGCATCCGACGAGGCAAGCATCCGCTCGGTCGATGCAAAGGATGGGAGCCGCTTCTCGTTCGCAAGTCCGGTGATGTACTTCGCATGCTCGCCGATGAAGCTGTCAGGTCCCAGATAAAGGAATTGCGGCCCGCCGTCCGCGGCCTCGTCGATAAGTGCCGGCAGGGCCTGCCGGCTCGGCTTGCCCTCCGAATCCAGCGGCACCGGAAATTCGTCGATCCGGATGCCTTCGCGGTCTCCCAGAGCAGCGAGCTGTTCGACGGCCAGCACCGAATTCGGCTCCGTGGGGGTGAAAATGACCGCGATGCGGTCCACCGGCATGTAGGCCAGCATCGCGCTGACCTGCGTTTCCACCGGCACGATGTGACTGACGCCGGTCACGTTCCGGCCCGTCGGCCCGAACGCCTCGACGATGCGGGAGCGTACCGGCTGCGAGACCATCGTGAACAGGACCGGCCGGTCAAGAACCATGGGCGGATAGTCGTCCGGGCCTTCCGCCAGCTCGGGGTCCCGGCCGGCAATGCCGAGCGTGACCGACGTGCCCCAAGTGTACACCAGATCGGGCTTGACGCGCTGAATCTCCTCTATGATGGAAGGAAGCTTGCTCACGTCCCGCTCCAGGGACCGAACCGTGATGTCGATCGAAACGCCGGCTTCGGCGAAATATGCGCGAAAGCCCTCCTCGACTTCGGTTTCGCCGCGCCACAGAACCATGAATACGGACTTGCCCGCCGCATCCGCGCGCAGGCGTTCGGGCATCGAACCGGCCGCTGCGAAGGCCAGCGACCCGGCAAGCAGTTCACGTCTCGAAAAGCAAGGCACGAATCGCATCTCCCTCTTCCTGATCCCCGAAAGCCAGATACCAGCTCAATCCGCAGGCCATCAGCAGCACGGCTGCAATGCCCATCAACATCAGCGCCTCCTCCGGTGTCGACGCCAGCAGCAAGCCGCTCGCGACCAAGGGGCCAACAAGCGAGCCCAAGCGCTCGATGAAACGAAAGACGCCGAGCACCGCGCCTGCGCTGGTGCCGGGGCCTCGCGTCTCGGACACGTGCATGAGATAGCTGATCTGGGCCGGGATGGACAAGGTCTGGCCGACACCAAAGAGCAAGGTGGCGACCATGAGCACGATCAATCCTCCCTGGCCGAGGGTGTGCAACGTGTGAGGCAGGACGAGCCCTATCCCCGCGACACCGCAGCCGACAGCCACCCAAAGATGGAACTTTCGCCAGCGATCGGCGAGCGGCGACATGATCGGCGCCAGCAGCAGGATCGCGATGCCATAGGCCATGAGCACCCGAGCGCTGTCCGCGACGCTGCCTCCCGACCCCACGACGGCAAGCGGCATCAGGAGGAACAGGCCCCCGGTCAGGAGCGCCTTGGCCGGAATCGCGAAACAGATCATCGCCACCATGAATCTCGGGTTCAGCAGGACGGTCCGGAACGCATCCCATTGCACGCCGGACAGCTGCTGCGCGACATGGGTTGCAGCCTCTCCCTCGGCAACGTCATCCGGCGTTGCCGACGCATCCGTCAGGTCCGGCACCAAACGCGAGATGACGAGCATGCAGAGCAGTGCCGAAATCGCCGCGACGACGGTGGCCGCCACCAGGGCGGAGGCCAGGCCAAGCCTGTCCGCCAGCACGCCACCCAGGGCCGGGCCGCAGATTTCGGCGGAGACGACCACTGCAAAGAATACGGAAAACCCGGAGCTGCGGCGATCGCGCTTTGCATGCTGGCTGATGTAGATCTGTGCCGCTGCATAAACCAGCCCGTAACCGAATCCCGTAAGCGACCGCGAAAGCAGGATGCTGGCAAAGCCTTGTGCGGCGAGATGGCCCGCTATGCCGACGGCGCTAACGACGGCGCCCCAGAAGAAAACGCGCCGGGCGCCGAAACGCTCCGCAAGAACCGAGCCGACAAGCACCGAAATCAGGGACGCCGCCATGAATCCGGCCATGATCTGGCCGATCCGCAATCCCGGGTCGCTGTCAGGCGGCGCGAACTGCCCCAGAAACTGCGGCAGGATCGGTCGCAGGATGGCCTCCGAGAGGAAGAACATGAACAGGGGCAGGCGAATGTACGAGACGGCAGGAGACCGAATCGGCCGGGGACCGTCGGCCCCTGGCAGAAGCAGCCCGATCTCGCCTGCGCGGGTCTTGGCAACGTCAACGCCCCGCCAGATCACCTCGTTGATCCGGCGAACCAGCTTCTGCATTCCGCCGCCCCACAGGGACGCGGGCACGAAACGCAGATCCTTGACCAGCAGCCTGGCCGTGAGGAATTCGATCATCC
>VXPN01000532.1 GCA_009839535.1 Boseongicola sp. SB0662_bin_57
CGGTTGCCTATGAAACCCGGCACGTCCCGTTCGACCATGACCGGGGCCTTGCCAGCCTCCGAGAGCAGGTCGTGCATGGCCTCGGCGACGGCCGGATCCGTCCATTCGGTCTTCACGATCTCCACCAGCGGAATCATGTGTGGAGGATTCCACCAGTGCGTGCCAAGCGCCCGACGCCGCGACTTCAGGTGCTCCATGATCTTCGTGATCCGGATGACGGACGTGTTCGAAGCCAGCGTCGCATCCGCAGGCGCGAACTCCTCGGCTTCCGCAAAGATCGCCTGCTTGAGCGCAAGTCTTTCCGGCGCCGCCTCGAAGACGCAGGCGGCGCCATCGACGGCTGCACGAACCGAATCGCACGGCTCGACCCTGTCGACGGCCTTGGAGGCTTCTGATTCGCTTGCGCCCAGAAGTCGCAGGCTTTCGGCAATCCTGTCGGGAGCGGATCGCAGCATCTCGTCCGAGGGATCGGCGATCGTGACGTGCCAACCAGCCTTGGCGAAGGTCAGGGCAATCCCGTGGCCCATCAAGCCGACACCGATCACGGCGATCTGGCGATCCGCGGACATCCCCCTACCCTGCCGTATAGCCGCCGTCGGCGTAAAGAACGTGTCCGGTGTAGAAATCGGATGCCTTCGAGGCCAGGAACAGGAGAGGTCCGGCCAGGTCCTCGGGCTCCCCGAGCCGGCCCTTTGGAACGCGGGCCAGGAATCCCTTGCGAACGGCCTGTGCGTCCTCGCTGTCCTCGAACATCCAGGCAGTCAACGGCGAGCGGAAGACCGTCGGCGCGATCGCGTTCACGGTGATGCCCGTTGGCCCGAGCTCGCAACCCAGAGCCTTGGTGATTCCGTCCACCGCCGCCTTGGAGGCGCAGTAGGCGGTGTATCCGGCGGGGTGCCCCAGCAATCCCCTTGCAGAGGACATCAGCACGATCTTGCCGCCATCTCCCTGGGACAGCATCCGCCCGGCCGCGGCACGGGCCATCAGCCAGCTCTGCGTGACATTCGCATCCATCACGGCATCGAATGTCGAGGGGTCCATCTCGCCGATCCTGGCGACCCTGTTCATGCCTGACGCGACGACCAGAATGTCGAGGCGGCCGAACGCCTTGACCGCTTCCGCCACGAGACTCTCGCAAGCCCCTTCGCTGTCGGGACGGGCGTTGACCTCGTGAGTCTCGCCGTTGCAGGTTGCCGCCACCTCCTTCAGGGCCTCGGCGTTGCCAGCCGCCAGGACGACCTTGCAACCGGCGCCGGACAGACATTGCGCGGCGACCCCGCCAAACGCGCCCGAGGCGCCCGTGATCAATGCAACCTTTCCGGACACGTCGAACAGGGAATGGGGATCGTCCAGTGACATCGGCCTACTCCGGTCTCTTGCCGTCGGGATACGGGATCACGACAATCATCTTGCAGACATGGTTGCTGCGATTCTCGATCTTGCGAACCTCGTCCGGCGCAACCCTGCAGCTGTCCATCGGCTTCAGCACCGTTTCCGCGCCGTCGACGATCACGGTCATCTCGCCTTCGAGCACGACATAGACCTTCTCGAACGGCGTGGAATCCGGACCGGCTCCGCCGCCCGGCAGGAACTGGGACAGGCCGACCCACTGGTTTTCCGGACCGCCGTCCTCGAATCCCTGAAGCCTGAGCCCGGTGACGCCCCAATGGTTGGGGGCCTCGTAGGGTTCGGCATCGGCAAATCGCTTGACAAGCATCAGAACGCCTCCCCGGCCTCGATGCGATAGTTCTGCCCGGGATCCATCATCGCGACGAGGCGAATGATGCAACCGTCTCCCCGATCCCAGTTCCATGGAAAGAACGCGAAGGTGCAGCGCCTGCCGGTCACCCGGTCAAGGTCGCCTCCGACATTCTCGATCCCGAGGATGCCGTTCGAGAACAGCTTGTTGTGCACCGGCTCCCATTCCGGGAAGTCGTCACTCCAGTCGCGACCGCCGGACCAATCGCGGTACTCCGCTTCGAGGTGCGGCAGGATCGGGCCGTTCCGTTGCGGGCCGATGGCCGTGGCCAGCGGGTGGTCGTTGGCTTGCGTGTCATGGCCGACGACCTTGACTCCCTTCTCCACCATCCAGTCTGCCGCCGAGGGCACCAGGCCAGGGCAATACGCGAAGTAGTCGCCATCCTCGTACTGCTTGTGCCAGCCGGTGTTGATGATCAGGACATCGTTCCTGCGAATCGCATGACCGCATGCCTTCTCGAGGTCGTCGCCGGTGATCGACTCCCACATTTTCTTGGGCACGCTCACCACAAGCCCGGAGCCGAAGAAATGCGGCAGCGGCACCTCGTCGATGAACGGCGTGCCCTGAACCACGTGGGCCGGGGCGTCGATATGGGTCGTCACGTGCATGGTGGTCGTGATGGTCTGGCTGAGCACGCCGGACTTGGCCATGTAGTGCTGGCGATCGATCTGCACGTCCTTGAAGTACGGCCAGTTCGGACACTGAAAGCCGTAGCGATGGCTGAGGTTCACGAACTCCAGCCCCATGTCGTTGTCGTCGTTTGCCTGGAAATCTATTCCGCGAATGGTGACGCTCATTGTTCCTCCCCAAAAGCACCAACTTTTCCCGCATTACGGTACACATGTATTGCATTGCAGTCAAGTGTTGCCTTGCCATCCTTGACCCGATAAGCTGCGTGGAACCGGATTCAGAAACAGGCGGCACGGCCGGCGGAGCATTGGACGGAGAATCTCCTCATAGGAATCAGGGCATTCAGGTCATTTCCCGGGCCGCAGACATTCTCCGTCTTCTGGGCCGCGAGACGGACGGACTCAGCCTTGGCCAGATCGCGAAGCGCGTGGCCCTGCCCCGTTCCACGGTGCAGCGCGTTGTCGCGGCGCTCGCAGTCGAGGGATTCATCTCGACCGAAAAAGGATACGGGGGAATCCGGCTGGGTCCGGAGATCCAGAGCTTGGCCCAGGCCACCGCGTCGGACATGAAGGAACGGCTTCGCCCGGTCATGAAGCGGATTTCGGACGAGACCGGAGAGACCGTGGACCTTGCCGTCCTCGATGGCGACAAGATGCTCTTCATTGACCAGATCGTGGGAAGCCAGCGACTTCG
>VXPN01000151.1 GCA_009839535.1 Boseongicola sp. SB0662_bin_57
GCGCGAAACGCCCATCGACTTCGCGATCGAGCGAATGGACCTCCCGTGAACGTGCTCGCATTTGGGGCCCGAGATCGTGAGGTGGAAGATGAACCACCATGCGTAGATCGACGCGTGGTGGAAGAACTGCTCGTACCGCACCAGTCCGCGGGCGATCCGGCTCGCAGATCCGGTCCGTTCTGATCCACGAAGAGCACCCTCGGTTCCTGCACGATGTCATTCCCGAACATCGCTTCAAGGTCAGACCGGTGTTGGCTGAGCATCTTGCCCATCTGAACGAAGTTCTGGAGCCCAAGCTTGTCGCGCGTGGTCACCTCATGCCCCGCTTGGGCAAATGCATGCCGAAGTGAATTCTCGAGTTGTTGTGGCACGAGTGCCGAAAGACTCTCCGGGAGATTCCACCGAAAGCCCGCCAGAACGGCTCTCGCGAAGAGCTCCTCGTGACCCGGAGGCACCAACGGACTGTCCGCCACGAGATCGGCCAGGTCATCCGGCAAAGGTCTCGTACGGCCCACGACCAGCCCTGAATGGTCCATCGTCATCCCGCCGAGTCCCTGTAGCGGATACGCCTTCATAAGTTCCCTGTCGTTCCAGGATTCCTCCTCAAAATCGGTGACCTCGAACACCGCGGCCAATGGGAGCAACGCCTCCCGTAGCAGCCTGCCCGCTACGCAATCGCGAGCATGCTTGACGAGTTCCGGCCCGTTCGGAATCTCGGTTGCGACTTGACCCGCCTCGTTGGCGGTGCAGACGCTCATCGAGGCGGAACGTCCCCTGGCCATTCTCCCCGTGCCGGCGACCTTCGCCGCCGAGGTCATCGACCGGAGATCGTTCCTGCTGGTCTCCTGCCTTTGCGTCGTCGTGCTGGCCAACGCCGTGACCGGGCGACGACGGAGCGTGGGCGACGCTGCTGGCGCAGGGCCCGTTCAGGACGCAGGCCTGGTTTCGTCTGGTCTCCGACTGCCCTCCTGATTTCCGAGGCTCGCATTTCCGCCCGTCCACCGGTTGTGCCTGCTCGCGGATTCGGGTCCGGAGCCAGCCTGCGCTGATTCCAGGTCGAAGGGACGGAAGCGCGTCAAGGGCGGCGGAGAGGCATCGCACGCCATGAGGCCGACGTGCAGGAGGCCCACACACGACGACGTCCGTGAGCGTCATGGTCGGCCAGTCTTCCCGCATCGCCCATGCGTGGCGTGCCAGGTCGCCCGAAGCAAAGCGAATCACATCTTCACGTCGTAGTCGTCCTCCCCTGTCCCTTTCGGGCCGGCAAACGCTGCGAGCGCCTTTGCCAGATGCTCGTTCACCGTGTTCGCCAGGTAGTGGACGAACTCCGGACGATCGAGTGTCCGTGAGACGACATCGCGGGGCAGGAACCGGGACATCTCTTCACGGAACCTGCCACTGGCGACATGATCCGGAAGCGCGCGCCGCATCATGTCCAGGCGGTCTGGGTAGTCTTCGAGCCTGAACTCCGCAGCACGGCTCGCGACCCACTCAGGGTTCAATTCCGCCCCGTTCTGGGCCAGCCAGGCAATGTCCCAGATATCGCGGTGGCGGATGTTCCCCTGATGCGCGGACGCCGGCAACGACACGAGCTTGTTCGCCATGATCTCGTCCTTGCTCATGGTCGGAACCAGCAGATCGCCGAGACCGCTTGGCAGAACCGAATAGTTCTGACGGATGGCCTTCGCGTCCCTTGTCCGTGCTTCCATGGTCGCGATGTCGATCTTGATCCGCTGTCGCGGAAGGTGAGGCCGTCCCGGATCCGTCACCACGCTGATCTGCCACGTATCGACCGCAACCGGTTGGTCAGCCTCCTTTCGGGGCTTGGGGTCTTTCACGGACACTTCGAGGCCGTAACGGTCGGTCAGGTGGGACTGCACCACCCCTGAAATGCCATCCACGTCAGTCCTGGTGAAGTCCGGACCTCCGGTGAAGTCGATGTCCTCGCTCAGCCGCGACGCCCCGTAACAAAGCCGAAGAGCCGTTCCGCCGTGAAAGGTCAGGCCCCTGAGAAGACCGGCCTTGTCCAGCGACCACATGATCTCATGGTGAACCAGTTCCTTGACGACGACCGGCTGCAATGCCTCCAGTTCCGGCCTCCGGTCAAAGACGCGTTGAACCAGGTCGTTCAGGTTCACTCTGTCTGCCATCTGCAATGGCCTCCTCCAGTTCATGTTCGTCGATCAGGTGCACGTTGCGTCCGACCCGTCGCAAGTCGCGGGCCGCCGCGCCGGGCGTGGCGATCCTCAAGGGGCGGCCGGTTTCCCGCGTCTGCTTGAGGATGTCATTCACGCTTCTCTTCGTGTGGGTGAACTCGATCCGTCCGAACGGCGTGTCAAACAGGCCGGCACGGCCTGTTGTCATGACGGTGAGCCCGGCCAGGGGAACCTGCGAGATCACGCCATGCTCCGACAGCGCCGATTCCAGGCTGAGATAGCTGTAACAGCCGCGTCGCAAGGCGACCGCGATCCGTTCGAGAAGATGCGGGTCCCGGCGCCCTGCCAGCGCGAACACGAAGAGCCCCCTGGACACCCGGTGCAGCACGCCCGCGGAAACCAGGCGATCGAGACCTCCCCTGAAGGCCGCGTCCCTGTCTCGCGGGAACAGCTTGCGCAGATCCTCGAGCGTGAACAGGACCCGCCCTTTTCTTGCCCACTCAGTGAGGGTATTGATGGCTTCAGGCAGACGCATTCCGGTTCCAAGTCAACGTGAACGATACTTTATCATGTTTTTCGTGTAGACTTATGTAACGCCACGCCTGTTCCTTTGCAAGGGGATTCCAAAGAGCGCCCCCGGTTTCGTTGCACTGTCCGTCGCTCTGCCTGAAACGGGACATCTTGACGGGACTTCAGGGGAGGCGAAAGCGGTTTTCTGCAACCATCCCGCTGATTTTCACAGGTCTTCCAGTCCGGCAACCGCCGGTCAACCCGGCAGTCTTGTGGAAACGTTCTGGTCCGGTTTCACTCCAAGCAGCTGGAAGGCCCGTTTCTGGACCGGGGTCGACGAGGTCGGCGAGAAGCCGAAGGTCTGCCATCGCGTGCGGACCCGCCGCCTCGGATTTCGATGCGGAAGACTTCCGGAACGCCTGCGAGAAGGCAGGCATTCTCCATGATCCCAAGGGACTGATTGGCGACGAGGATGAATACATCCAGATCGTCCGGCCGGGCATCCTCTCTCTGCCCCACGGTTTCAGGACAACGGAAATCGACCGCTACGGCCATCTCGTCGCGGAGAGGCCCCCCGCCGAGCTGATCGTCGCGTCCAAGCTGTCGCGCGGCAGCGATACGGATCTGGAGGATGCCGCATGGTGGGTCGCGAACGCCGGCCTGTCTCTGCAGGCGGTCGAGAACGCGATCAGGGAACTCCCCAGGAAGACGGACCGCGAGACCGCGGACGAAAACCTGATCTTCCTGAAGCTCAGCCACTCCGGGGAGGATTGATTCCGTGAGCCGCAGCAAGCGGACGCTCCGCGTCATGGCGGAAGACGCCCTGACCGGGGGAAAGGTGTTCTCCGTCATGGCGCAGCGTGACTGGGAGCTTCTCCACGAGATCGCCCGCTACATCAGGGACGACGTCGACCCTGCCCTGGCGTTGACGGACCCTTCGAGGTACCGGCTGCTGCGCGAGGCCGTGACCCGCTGTCACGTGCAGGGCCTCACCCGCATGACCCCGGAACGGGTCCGGGCGGTCACCGGGTGGACGCCCGAAGACGTCCGTCCGCCGGCCTCGTCCGGCGGACGAAAGCCGGAGGCCACGGAAGAACCTGAAGGCGTTTCCGTGCCGTGATGCCCGTCTTTGCAAGGCGGGCGGTCCCTTCCGTCCGATCATGGCTTGCTTCGACACGTCAGCCCAATCGCGTGGAAGGACGTCATCCTCTGCAGGCTGAACGGGACGCCAGGATTGGCACCTGGTCCTGAGCGTGTCTCCGGATCATCGGGCCGACCCCCAGCGGCCTGGCTTTCAGCTGAGGCGCTCCACGATGCGGGCAGCAGTTCGATCACGGGGACTTTCCGCTTCCATGGAAACCGGGAACCACCAGGATCTGCGGGGTCACGTGACTGACTGGTCTTGTCACCGCCCTGCCTGATTCATTCGATATTGCCGCAGCCAACCCGGGTTTCGATGCGTCCATATCAATTGACCCCGCAGATCCTGGTGGTTCGCCGTTGCACGGCTGACGGCTGCAGCCCTCGCGAGGCGGACTTCGCGTCTGCGGCCGCGCTTTGCGCCGAGGTCACCCGTGCACCGTGACCCTGCCAAACCGGACTCGCCTTGTCATCCGGCTTTCGGACGAAGGTCGCAACGAAGCGCAGGACGGGATCAGCCGTGCGCTTCAGTGGCCGAACCCGCGCGCGTCCAAGCCCAATCTCGACCTTCGCGGAAGGACGTGATAGCCTCCGGCTTGCTTGGACAGCTCGTCAGTTTTCGTGTCGTGCAAGGGCGCCCGAAAGCCCGTGAGAAGGAAAGGCCACAGGAGGAGACCGACCGTGACGGCGCAGGCCAGACGCAAGAAAACCGATCGGGCGACCTACCAGGACGTGCTGGACACTCCGCCCCACATGGTCGCCGAGGTGATCGCCGGAACCCTCCACACCCATCCGAGGCCGGCCATGCGGCATGCCTGGGCCAGTTCCGGAATCGGCGCCAAGATCAATCCGCCGTTCAACTATGGCGATGGCGGCCCGGGCGGCTGGTGGATCATCGACGAGCCCGAGCTGCACCTGGGCGAGGACATCGTGGTGCCCGACCTTGCCGGCTGGCGGCGCGAGACGATGCCCGAGTACCCTGACGCGGCGTATTGCACGATCGCGCCGGACTGGGCCTGCGAGGTGCTCTCGCCGTCCACGCGGCGGCTGGACCAGGGCGAGAAGCGGGACCTGTATGCTCGCGAGGGTGTCCGCCATCTCTGGTTCGTCGATCCCGATGCACGGACGTTCGAAGCCTTCGAGCTGCGCGAGGGGCGGTGGCCGCTGCTGGCGACCCTTGTCGGCAACGCGTCGGTCTCGCTCCCCCCCTTCGACGCCATCGCCTTCCCGCTCGACGCACTCTGGCCCGACGTGGTCTCGGGTACGGGAAACGTCGATGTCGGGGAAGGGTCCTGAACCACAGGAAGTGAACGGTCGATCACCGGATTTCCAGCCAGAAAGGCCCCATCGGATTGCACGTAGAACCACGCCAAGGAGCAACGGACCGGCAAGGGCGGCTAAGGTCTGGTTTCCTGAATCACCCCGTACGCGGTTGATTTTCCTGTCCCGAGGTGTCTTGCGGCCTTGGTGACGGAAGCTTCGTTGTCGACGAGCTCCCGCAGGGCTGTGACCGTATCTGCATGAAGCGGCGGCCCACCCGGTGTGCGGCCGCACATTTTGGTGGCGAGAAGGCCAGCCTTGGCTCGCTCAGAAATCAGCCGTCTCGCGGAATGCGCGATTGCGGCCAACACATGAAACGCCAGTTCTCCCGCCGCCGAATCAGTTGGTCACGCGAAATTCGGATCCGAAGCAGGTTGCCAGCGAGAATCTCGTTCATCGCCTCGGCAAGTGCCTCGATCTTGGTCGACCGCTCCCGGATGATCGCGCGTTCCTCTATAGGCTCAAGATTGACCAAACCGTGGGCGACATCATTGCAAGGGCGAACCAGCTCATCGGCTTGATCCAACGCACCCTCCAGCTCCTTTCCGTTCATGCCCTTTGCCGAACAGCCGCCGACCCTGGTCAAGCAGGCATCGTACGCCGTGGGGCGCCTGTAGCTGTCAGTTGCGGAGACCGCTGCGCCGGCAAACGCTGTGCAGCCGGTACTGGAAGTGCTTCCGGAACACTTCGTTTTCCGGAAATCCTTCGGGGTCCACCCAATGTGTGCCAAGGCGGCCAACCAAGCCGGCAATCCAGTCAGCAGCTTGCAGGATCTGGTATCGGTGACCTTCCAACTGAAACGGAGGTTCGATCAGGGTGCGGCGAGGTTGGGGTCCGCCGAACATGGTGCGTGACGCTTCGGTAATCAGCGCTTCGCGTTGGTCGTGCTCGTCGAGCGCCAAAACGAAGATTGGTCGTTGGAGTGCAGTCCTTGGCGCAGAATTCATCCAGCCGCCTGATGGCCTCGCTGAGTATTCTCCGATAGAGCAGGTTCGAATTGTGGCTGGCGACAGGCGCAGTCTTTTCGATTCCGACATAGAACACGAACCCGTCGATTGCAGCAATCTTGTTGAACAGGCGATTCGTGAACTTGCGGAGTTCGGGATAGGTCGAGATGTTCCTGGCGGTGTACAGGCTCGAACCCTTTTTCTCCCACAAGGCGGGGTGCTCCCCGGACTGGGCGATTTCGTATTCCAGCAATTGGCACTTTCGCTGAAAGAACCATGTCGCAAACCCTCTGACCTCGTCGAGTGGCAAGACGATGTCGGCAAGACCGAATACCGGGCTGTCATTGTGCTTGGGATGCGTCCGGGCGACGTAAGGGCCGATATGCCCGAACTCGTCGAGATATGCGATATAGGTCACCGGTTCTCGGCCGTTCCAGATGCACGAAAGCCCGCGCCGGAGCGCGGGCCTCGGAATGAAGGCAAGCTAGGCTTGCGTTTCGCAGGGAAATTTAGGGACCAGTAGGCGGGCTGTCAACGGGTTGTTTCGGCTCGTTTTGGCGTTCGTCGAATAGCGTGGGCCCACCATCCGGACGCCATCCTGCTCACCGGCGATCGCTTGCTGCGGCGAGTTGCGGGAGACAACGGGACCAAAGCACATGGCACTCTCGGGGGGGTCGATCAGCTTCTGAAGGAGGGCCTTTGCGATCCCGCGCTGCTTGGAACTGCGCTAACGCTCTGGCGGGACGACAAGGCCGTCTTCTTGCCAAATCAGCTCATAGACAACCTGCTGCGCCATCTGCGATAGCGGCCATGTGCCATTCTTCCGGTTTAAGGTGAGGTGGAGCCAATAGCCCCCAGGAAGTCTCGATCTCCTGCATCACCATCAGCCAACGAACGCAACATTTCTGGCTTTCATTATTGAACAATACAGGAACATACGGCAAGTCGCGGATCGTGGATGGTGACGTGACGCTGGGCGGTCACGTCGCAATCGACATGACGCGGGATGCAAGGAAGACGCCATGGACGAATTGAGCGGGCGCCCGTGGAGCGATGCATGGTACGGGGTCTCGTCGAACCCGACACTTTGCTCCAGAAGCGCGCCGGCGGCGGAGGCCGGCAATTCTCGCCCGAGGCCCGAGGATGCGCGACGCTTCGACGGCCTCGAGACGGGCATGCTGCCCGTGGCCTGTCGACGGAGACGTAAAATGAGCGGGATTGCTGCTTGCCGAACTGTTGGCCAAGTCGCTGGAATTTGGTTCAAAATGAACTGCTGACTCTGCGCAAGTTGCTTTTGTGGCGAATCAGTCGGGCTGCGCAGCGGCAACCATCGGCAATCGCGCCCTTGCCTTTGTGTCGGCGGCGCCGGCATTGCGAACGTATCTCTGCGCGTCGTCATCGCGCACGAGATTTACATAAGTCGGTGTTCCGCCGGTGATTTTGTGGATCGCCAGGCGGCGTTCCTGGCTTGCGCGGATGGTCTTGCGCCAGTGGTCAGGGTCCCAGTTGTCAAACAGGATTTTCTCCAGATCAGCCTTGATTCCGGCGCGGTCTGTGTCAGCCGAGCGATCTGTAGTTTCGTTTGGGTCATCGACCACGTTGTACAACAGCGTGTCTTCGCCTTCGAGCCACATCAGCTTCCAGGGGCCTTTGCGCACCATCCGGCTGGGACCGGTGGAGCCATCGGCGGCGAATTCAGAAATCACGGTATCGGGCAGGCCGGACGCATCGCCAGTCAACGCGCCTGCCAGAGAGGTGCCGTCAAGCGGCGTGGCATAGTCATCGAATTCCGGCTCGGCGAGGTCCATGAGGGTCGGCAGCAAGTCAACCAGCGAAATGCTTTGCGTGACGCGGGCCGGTGCGAAACGATCTGGCGCATGCACGATGAAGGGCACCACCGCCGCCCATTCAAAGAAATGCTGCTTGAACCACATGCCGCGCTCGCCCATCATCTCGCCGTGATCGGCGGTGAAGATGACGATCGTGTTGTCGGAAAGGCCGGTCTTTTCCAGCACATCCAGCAATTGGCCGACTTTCTCGTCGATGTACGAAATCATCCCGTAGTAGCCGTGCCTGGCCATGCGGCGGTGCTCGTCTGTCACCGTGAACTGATGCCTGGCCTGGCAGTAATGCAGATTTCGGCTGAGGTGATCCATCTCGTTCTCGGCCAGCGGCGGCACGGCGGGCAGTTCGATCCGATCATGATCGTAGAGATCCCAGTATTCCTGCCCGATCACGAACGGCGAGTGCGGGGAAGTGAATGACACCGCCAGGAAGAACGGCCGGTCGTCATGCTTCCGTGCCAGGTCATAGAGCGCCTGTCGCCCGTGATGGGCGACCTCATCATCGTAATCCATCTGCATGGTGCGAATGGCCGGGCCGCTTTCCAAGACAGGCGCCATGGTCAGGTTGGTGGGGCGGTATTCGCGGCCCTTCGACCAATCAACGGTCCAGGCAAAATTTGCCGGGTAGATCTCGGTGGTGTGGCGCCTTTCGTAGCCGTGCAACTGATCCGGCCCGACAAAATGCATCTTGCCGGACAGCTCGACACGATAGTCGAGCGATCGCAGATAGTGCGCGAATGTGGGAATGTCGGCGTGAAACTCGCTGGCATTGTCATACATGCCGATCCTGAACGGCAGCTGGCCGGCATGCATCGAGGCGCGTGACGGCCCGCACATGGGCAGATTGCAATAGCAGTGCTCGAACACCACGCCCTGTGTCGCGAGGCGGTCGATGTTGGGTGCCTTGACAGTCGAATTGCCATATGCGCGCAGCGCGCGCGCAGCGAGCTGGTCGGCTTGGATGAACAGGAAATTCGGCCGGGTACGGGACACGGACGCTCGTCCTCTGTACAGGATTGGGGCGCCGAGTTCCGGCGCCCCAGGACGTTCAGTTGATGGTCATGCCCAGCGTTTCCATCGTCTCGTTGAAGACGTTGTACTGCGCCTCGACGAAGGCCTTGGTCTCGTCGGGCGACATGATGGACACGATATTGCCCAGGCTCCTGGTCATCCGGAGCCAGGCGGGATCTTCGCTCAACGCTGCCAAGGTTTCCGACCATTTGGCCACGACCTCGTCCGGCAGGCCTGGCGGACCGTACATTGCCGACCAGCCGATGATCTTTTCCAGGTCAGGATACCCGACCTCAACGGCCGTGGGCACGTCCGGAATGATCGCCTGACGTTCCGGCATGGTAACGGCAAGCGCGATCAACTGACCGGACTCCAACGCCCCTGCAACGGCCGACAGGTTCTGCCAGGAGAATTCGACCTGGCCGCCGACGACCGCTGCGCGCGCCTTGCCGCCGCCCTTGAACGGCACGTGGATCAGCTTTTCGAAGTCGGCGCCCATGGCGTTCGACATCACCGCCGTTGCAATGTGCAACAGCGTGCCGACGCCGGCAGAGCTGTAGGCCATTTCTTCGCCCGCTTTCACCTTGGCTTCGAAATCCGCGAAGGTTGCCATTCCGCTTTCGGGGTTCACGACCAGCACGAAGGGGTTGATTTCCAGCATGCCGATAAAGGTGAAGTCATCCCATTCGTAAGGAATTGTCTTGTTCATCGCGGGGACGCCCATCTGGCTTCCCACGCGCGCGGACAAAAGCGTGTAGCCGTCCGCTGCGGAGTTCACGACAAAGTTCGATCCGGTTACGCCGGCGGCTCCAGTACGGTTCACGGCCAGGATCGGCTGGCCCAAATAAGCCGGCGCTGCGCCCGCGATCATCCGAGCGGACAAGTCAGCCGCCCCGCCCGGGCCATACGGCACGACCAAGGTGATCGGGCGATCTGGATAGCCCTCCGCACTTGCCGGCAATGGCAAGAGCGCTACGGCCACGCCAACGGCGAAGCCCTTCAATGCAGTCCACAATTTCATTTCGAATTCCTCCCTTCTGCGCTGGATCGATGTCTTTCAGCTTTCGTGCACGGCAGAGCTTGACACCGTGCCGGCGACATTGCAATCATTTTTTACCGGCGGCAACAAATCGACCACATGAACCGCATGCACAACCCTAGCTCAGAGCTGCGACGCACAAACAGGGCCGCCGTCCTGCGAGTCCTGGCCAACCACGGCGCTGCATCCCGGGCAGAGATCTGCGAGGCGCTGAACCTGACTCCGGCAGGGCTGTCGCGCATTGCGCGCGAGTTGATCGACGCCGATCTGGTTGTCGAAGGTACGGTGGTGAGCACAAGATCGGGGGCGGGCCGCCGCGCGGGCAACTTGGAGATCAACCCATATGGCGCGTTCGTGCTGGGCGTCTCGATTACCGCCAACCGGCGAAACGTGGCTCTGGCAAACGCTGTCGGCGAAGTTCTGGAACAGATCGATATCTCCGGCGTTGACGCCTCGGACCCCGACAGGACGTTGTCCGCGATCCTTGCCGCGGCCAGATCGCTTGCAGACTCGCAGACGGACCGGGGGTCGTGGCTGGCCGGTGCGGGTGTGTCCGTTGCAACCACCGGGAAGATTTCCCAGGACGGTGACGCATCCATCGGCGTATTGGGCTGGTGCAATGTGCCAATCGGTCGATGGCTTGGCGACCACTTGGGATTGCCGGTGACGGTCACCTCGCGCGCCGACAGCCTGGTTCAGGCGGAATTCGCGAAATCTGCGGCGGCTGGAGCCAGGATTTTCTTGATCAATGTCGGGCTCGGGATTGGCTGCGCCTGGCTGGGGGCCGATGGAACCGGTCGGCCCGCGCCAGATCCTGGAAACGTCGCCCATATCCCGAACCCGGTCAGCGACGCGATCTGCCACTGCGGACGGAAGGGCTGTTACCAGGTGACGGGCTCCGGGATCGCCGTTGTGCGAAGCCTGGCGCCTCTCGCGGACGATACGACCCCTCCCTTGGCGGACCTGAGCGCGCCGCTGGCGGCTGCCGTTCACGCCGCCGAGTGCGGGGATCCGGCAGCGAAGTCGGCGTTTCGCACCGCTGGTGCCGAATTGGCGCGGGCCGTCGACATCGCTCACAATCTTCTGGCGCCGGATCTCGTTTATCTTGCAGGCGAAACCGGGCGGCAGGCGGATTTCGTGGCCGGCGTGCGCGACGGGCTGACCCGGATCGGCGCGCCGCTGCCGCCGGGCGCCTTGCGGATCAGTGACATCAGGACGGTCGAGGCCGCCGCGGCTGCCGCGTTGCACGCTTTCGTCTTTAGCCGGGACGTGGACCTGGAAAGGTTGAAGGCCGCATGAACGCCAGCTGGATCACACGCGACGTCATCGCCGGAGCGCTTATCCTCGCGATCGGCCTGGTCTTCGTGTTCATCCTCATCCCGATCGGCGTGGACGAGCCGCGCCGGGTCAAGTATGCCGCGCTGTCCCCGACGTACTATCCCCGCATCGTGGCGTTCATCCTGGTTGTGATCGGGGCGGCGGTGGTGGTCCGCGCGGTGTTTCGGCCAACAGCGAACGAATTGGACAGCGAAGCGCACCCGACGGCGACACGACGGCTGTTGGGCATATCCTCCATCCTCGTGGCCTTTGCGGTCTTGCTGACACCGTTAGGCTTCGTCGTCGCCTCGGCCTTGGCCTTGTTTGCCGCGATCTGGCTTGCGGGGGAGCGGCGCATCCACGTCAACGCGGCGATCTCGGTCATCCTGCCGGTCCTGCTGTACTTCTTCTTCCTCAAAGTGGCGCGCATCCCGATCCCGTTGGGTGTGTTGAAACCGGTGCTGGAGGGCGTCTGAGATGGGCTTCTTCGATGTCCTGCAATCCGCGTTCGGGCTCTTTGCAACCTGGCAAAACGTGCTTGTCCTCGGTCTTGGCGTGGTCATCGGCACGTTCGTGGGTGCGATTCCGGGAATGACGACCCCGATGGCGGTGGCGCTCACCTTGCCATTTACCTTTACGCTGCATCCGGTCACCGGCATTCTGCTGTTGCTTGGCGTGTACAAGGGCGGCATCTATGGCGGCTCGATCACGGCGATCCTGATTAACGCGCCAGGCACGCCAGCGGCCTCTTGCACTGTGCTCGACGGCTATCCGCTGGCAAGGCGGGGCGAGGCGCGCCGCGCGCTCGACATCGCGCTATATGCCTCTTGCGTGGCGGACTTCATTTCCAACATTTCGCTGATCCTCTTTGCAGGCGTGCTGGCCAGTTTCGCGCTGGCCTTCGGTTCGCCGGAGGTCTTCACGCTGATCATGTTTTCCTTGACGATCATCGCGGGCGTCTCTGGCGATCAACTGCTCAAGGGTCTCGGGTCCGCCGGCCTGGGCCTCTTGCTTGCCACCGTTGGCCTGGATCTGGTCTACGGCACCAACCGCTTTGTCTTTGGCGATGTGAACCTGATGAGCGGGCTTAACTTCATCCCCGTGCTGATCGGCCTCTTCGCCCTTCCAGAGATAATCGCCTACTACGGCCGCCGGGAAGTCGCGCGCGAGCACAACCCGCTGGCCGGCGTCGGCGCGACATTCGCCGATTTCCAGCGCTGCCTGAAGACCATCATCCGCGGCAGCTTCATCGGCGTGATCCTGGGCGCGATCCCCGGAATTGGCGGCGCGCCTTCGGCATTCCTGAGCTATTCCGAGGCTAAGCGGACCTCCAAGACGCCCGAGAAGTTCGGCACGGGAGAAATCGAGGGCGTCGCGGCCGCCGAAAGCGGAAACAACGGCGTGGCTGGCGCCACGATGATCCCGTTGCTCGCCTTGGGCATTCCCGGCGATATCATCACCGCGATCATCCTGGGCGCGTTCATGATTCATGGGCTGCGCCCCGGTCCGCTCCTCTTCCAGGACAGCCTGCCGCTGATATATGCGCTCTTCATCGGCATCATGCTCAGTTCCATATATCTGCTGATCGTCGGAAAGATCTCGATCCGCCTGATCAGCCGTGTCGCCGACATCCCCCACCGGCTGCTTTTTCCAGTGGTGCTGGTGCTGTGCGTATTTGGGGCCTATGCGGTCAACAACACGATCTTTGACGTCATTGTCATGTTCGTGATGGGCGGGGTCGGCTTTGCCATGCTGAGCCTCAACATGCCCGCTGCGCCATTCCTGATCGCCTTTATCCTGGGCCCGCTGCTGGAGGACAATTTCCGCCAGTCTCTTTTGCTTAGTCGCGGTGACTGGTTGATTTTCTTTTCCAGCACAATCTGTTGGGTGTTTTGGGGGCTCACCGTGCTGGTCGTCGGCTTTACCGTTTGGAGCAACGTGAGACGCACATGAACCCGTTCACCTTCGCCATCCTGACGGACACCCATATCCGCGCACCGGGCGGCGACCAGTCCTCGCCCTATCCAGTGAATGCTCGGGCGAATGCCAGGGCGCAGTACGCTGTGGAAGTCATCCGGGCTGAAGAGCGCGCGTTTACGGTCCACCTTGGCGACGTTGTGCATCCCTTGCCACATATGGCCGCATATGCCGATGCAGCGGTCGAGGCGCACCGCATCCTCGCCCCGCTGGCGCCCAACCTGCATCTCGTTCCCGGCAACCACGACGTTGGCGACAAACCCCATGATGCGTCGCCCGCAGGGCCGGTCAATGAGACAACTCGCACGACATATCGTGATGCCTTTGGCCGCGACCATTGGCTGGTTGAACATGACGGCGTGGCATTTGTCGCCATGAACTCGTCACTGGTGAACACGGGCACGCATGCGGAGGCGGTTCAGCGCGGCTGGCTGGAGCGCGAACTCGTGGCGCGCCGCGACCAGCGCGTGTTTCTTTTCTCGCATTACCCGCCTTTCATCGCTTCGGCGGAAGAGGCCGAGCACTACGACAATTTTGCAGAGCCGGGCCGGTCCTGGCTTCTCGACCTCGCTGCGGATGCTGGCGTAGAGGCGATATTCTCCGGCCATGTCCATCATTTCTTTTTCAACCGCTACCGCGGCGTGAAACTCTACTGTCTTCCGGCAACCAGCTTCACCCGCCAGGACTATGCCGAAATGTTCTCTGCCCCGCCTGCACCCGAGTTTGGCCGGGATGATCGCGGAAAGCTCGCGGTCAGTTTTGTGGATGTCTCCGACGACGGTCACCGTTTGCGGGTCGTCGGGACTGGTGGGAACGAATGGAACGGCGAAGACGTCGCGGACCTTCCCGATGCTCAATCGGGCCGGTCAACCCTGATCCCGCACTTGCGCCACGACTGGGCCACGCCGCGCGTCCTGCCGTACAACGGTCCAATGGAGGAGTTCAGCCGAAAGGAAGCGCGCAACGATTATCCCTTGCTGCGCTTGTTGCAGCTTGGAATTTCGACCGTTCGGGTTCCCGCACGTGACCTCTTGAACCCGATCCAGGCGGCGAGGCTGGACGATTGGATCTCTCTGAGGGGCCAATTGGTCGTGTTCTCGACAGCCTCACCAACCAGTGACCTGATCCAGGCTGTCGTGGCACGGGAACACGCGATTGTTGCATGGGAGATCGTGACCCGGGACTTGGATGATGTACCCGGTTTCACTGCTGTTGACGGCATGACAAGATGGCTGGGCAAAGTTGCCACGTCAGCCGACAACGTTGATCGACGGGGCGCTTTTGCCCACTCCGTGACGTCAGGATTTCTTGCCCGCCAGATTGACAGGGCTGTAGCTTGCGCGACTTCCAACGCACTTCACGGTGTCGTGCTGCAACTTGGATGCGATGACGACCTTGCCGCGCTGGATCATTGCGCTGACTGCGCGCTGGGGGAAGGGTTGGATCTGGTGGTGAATGTCCGGCTGTCTCATGACGACCCGAGCCAAGGCAATTTTGACGTCCAGCGGATCGCTGACCGAATAAACACCTGCCAGAAATGGGCTGACGGAAGCGAACATTTTCATCTCCAATTGGATACTTTTGAGGATGTTGACAGAGGCTATGGCCCGCGGTTTGGCTTGGTCGATCGCCTGGGAAACCCCCGATTTGCCTGGGAGCGCCGACGGGGTTCACCTTTGGCAGGCCTGGACCATGCTGCCGACCACCGAGCGTTAAGCCCGGTCAGAGTAGCAGCCCCTTCCGGACACTGAGCTTGTCCCAAGAGGTACAATTCCCACCACGGGATCGTGCCTGATCCTGGACACGCATGATGGCCTGTCTGCTTGTTCCGGACTGTCGAGCGATTGACGAGATCGTCTCGCCGTTCCGGATCCTCTCCTTTGCCAGGTCCTGCTGACCGGCGGACAGATGGCCGGTCCAGGGGCTTTCCGGCCGCCCTGGCTCACGCGACGCCGGGCAAGGTGCGTTCCACGAGAGGATCCCGCCCGTGCCGGGCGACGGCGTTGATGACGTTCATGGTCATCTTGCCGCCGGAGCTGGCAAGGTTCATGCACCCCAGGGCAAGGCAGTGAACGCGCATGCCCGTTTCCTCCAGATTCGCAACGGTGCCGCTGACATCCATGGCGTCGCGCCCCAACTGGTCAAGCCTGGCGACGACGAGAATGTCGCGCTTCTCCATCCTGTCGAGCAGGCGGGAAGGGCCGTCGAGCGCGTTGCGAGACGGTCGTTGATCGGGACACGGACTCCGAGACAATCCGGTGCGGCTCGACGCTGAAGCCCGCCCTCCATTTCCATGATCCGAATTCCGGGCTCCTGGCCGACGGTCGAAACGCGGGCGCAGCCGAAGGTTCTCGACATGGAACGTCCCGTCACGAAGAGGCGGCAGGCCGAAGGAATCGTCGTGGCGAGGCGGAAGGGTGACTGCCGCGAACCGCCTCCGAAGATCGACTTGGACGAAATCAGGGCCAGAATTGCCGAAGGGCAGTCACCTATTGGGATCGCGCGCAAGATGGGGATCTCGCGTGGCGCCGCCTACAAGGCCAAGGGCATGGCTGGAGAGTCTGGCAAGGCCGTTCAAGGTCCGCTGGAAGTCCGGGAAGATCCCGTCTCGCAAGCATCGCGAACACCGCGATCTGTTCGCTGCGTGTTCTTCAATAAGCACGTCGATCTCGATGTTGCGCTCGAAGGTCTCCACAATGTCGTGAGATCCGGCAAGGCCGAATCGGCACAGATCGTTGACCGCGACCGCGATGCCCGCATCTCGCCCTTGCCGCAGTCCTGTCTGGAAACGGTGGCCGCCGATGCCGCGCACCTGCGAATGTTGCCGCTTCGGTACGCGTGCGGCCGCACACCCTTGCCAGGGAGCCACAGGCCGGTTTTCGGCCTGTACCCACCGTCATCAAGCGGAATAGGCGAGAAGCCGCTTGCTGATCTCCGGCTTCGGAAGCCGGCATCGCGGGTGAGCGGCGATCCTTTCCAATCCAGCGCGCAGGTCGTCCAGTTCGATGACACGGTGTTCAGACATCCTGTCGAGCAACCATAGCACCCCGTGGCATCGGACCTCCTCTGCCTCCGCCAGTTCGCGCAGCGTCCGGTCCCCGGACAGCAACGTCCATGCGTTTCTCATCGCGAGAGCGAGGGCGAAGCTGTCTGGCAGCGACAGCGATCTCCGCTTGCGGAGATAGCCGAGGGCAAGAGCGACCCCATCGCCGTCCAGTTCCTCCACGCGAAGCCCAAGCCTGACGAATTCCGGCCCGCCGTGTTCCCTGAGCTCGCGTTCGTACAGCAAGTCGGGAACGGTGAACTCGAACGGAAGACGGAAAGTGGCTTCGACAAGACACCCGCGATCAAGGTCAATCAGGACGGAGGTGTCGGATACCAGGATCTTCACGGCACCTAGGCCCCCGCAAGCCCTGCCTCGAGGCTCGGTGGTTCATCCATGCGGCGGTTGAGTTCGTGAACCGAGTGACCGAGCAGTTCGGCGGCCTTGGCCTCGGAGATCGCTCCCTCCGACAGAGCGCGGAAACACAGCCTCTCGAAACGCATGGGTCTCTCGCCAGACATGGCCTCCGGCTCCTCGTACGGCGGACTGCGCCAACCGAGACGCCTGAATTCGTTGAACAGCTGCCGAACCACCGGCGCACCGAATATCCCGAGGTCCTTGCAGCGGTAGGTGAGCGCCTGAACGCTCACGCCAAAGATCCGCTTGAGTTCGAAGAGTTCGCCCCATCCGACGGACTTGCGGCGTCTCCCGATCTCGGACCGCAGCGTCTCGGCCGGCATCAGGAACGCGCCGGCGAACCGATGTGCGGCCTTCTCTTCGTCGACTCCTGGTCCCGGGTCGAGGACCATGTGGCCCAGTTCATGCGCCAACGTGAAGCGCTGACGTTCGCCCCAGTCTTCCCGGTTCACGACGACGACCGACGCCACGCTCCTGTCTTCGCGGCGCACGCGCGCCGTGAGCCCGTCGACATTCGGGAGACGCGTCGCGAGGACCTTGATTCCACGCTCCTCCAGGAGATCGACCACGTTGGGGATCGGATCGAGTCCGAGGCCCCAGTGGGCACGCATGCCCAACGCAGCCTGTTCCGCCTCGGCGGGGTCGTGCAGCACGGGCCAAGGGGCCTCCCGCGGCATGTCCTTGGTCACGGTCGGCAGTCCCAGGCTCTCTTCGATCACGAGATATCGCTCCAGCAGTTGCAGGACCCTCGCTTCGACCTGCGCTTCCTCCTTGCGGCTCGTGAGCCGTTTCTTCCGGAATTCGACGGCTTCGAGACGAATGTCGCTGTCGCTGGCCAGGTAGTCGATCGGAACATCGAGGGCGTCAGCCAGCGCGATGAGCACGCCGGAGCTCGGCATGGTCTCATCGCGTTCGTACTTGCTGATCGCCTGCGCTGTCACGCGGTTGTCGATTCTGGCTTCCAGATCGCGAAGAGACAGGCCACAGGCACGCCGGGATATTTTAATGCGTTGTCCTACAGTCATTTTATACCTTTTATTCTTGCTTGACAAATTGATGAAATAAAGTGAATTTGTCAAGCAAAGAGATTGAACTGCCGTCATGATATCCCCATGTCTGCTGCCTGGGCCGATATTGACCAAAGCACAGGAGATGCCCAAATTACAGTTCGAGCAAGCGAAGGGTCGGTGATCGCCGATCGTATCCAAACCGGGGCGGCGGCGAACTCATCGTCGAAGCGTTCTCGCCGCGCGTCTCCGAATCCATGAAGTTCACCTGATCGAAGTCCCTCAAGGTCGGCGACGCGGCAGACCAGGCCGCGAAGGCCTTTGGCTACGAGGCCGGGAATCCGACTCTCCTCGACAGGGCCGGGCATGTCCTCGACCACGACAAGACCCTTTCCGAGGCTGGTGTCCGGGATTCCGACACTCTGGAACTGACCGACAAGGGCGGCGGCGTCTGAACCACGATGATTCCGCTCGCGACGACCGGCGCTGCGACCGGACGATGCTGTCGCGCCTTCGCCTGGCGCGCCGGGACGCGTTCCTGGAGCGCCTGAACCGTAGCGCGGCCGACTGGGCGCCGGACGTGCGCAGGCTGCGCCCGGAGATGCCCTGGCAGGATGTGCCGGCGGTCGTGAATTCACGCCTGCCGGATTGCGGCGCTGGACGCTGCAGCGCCAGGTGCGCGCAGCCAGGGCCTACGTTGCCGAGGGGCTGCTGCCGGAGGCCGTCCTGGAATGGGCAACGGAACGGCTGGGAGAGGGGACACGTTGGCAACCTCACTCGGCGGGAGCGACCAGGCTGGCGCACGCAGCGTGGCAGGCAGGTGAGTGCATGGGCAGGGGAGGGGGCAGCCGAACGGGAGCACGCGACCTGACGGTTCGCTCAATTTGCGGAATGCCGCACGCCTTGGCAGAACTCCTCGACGGCGATGACTGCGTCGGCAGCCAGCGTTTCGGGATCGAGTTCCGGATGGTCCATGTGCATCTGGGTGACGTACGCCCGCGTTCCTTGGGCGTCCGCATCCCGGAAGTTGGCCTGAAGGTCGTTGATGGCGGTTTGGAGTGCAGCGATCTCGCCGCTGAAGCGCCCCCTTGCCGAGGCAGCCGCGGCCGCAGTGCCGCCAGCATCGTTGTGCAGCAGCACGAAGGCAATGTCGTACCAGTCCTTTGGCTTGCGGCGTGAAAACGCGGCAGCGGTCTTTGCAAGCAGGAAACCGGCAAGGCCCGAGACGTTCACCTCTGCTGTCCGGGTGACGTCGCCGTCTCGTGTTTCAAGTTCGCGAACTTCGAAGTCGCGCGCCGCGAACCCGGTGCCGCGAAGGTTCACGGCACCGAGTTGATCGCACGCGTCAAACGCAATCGTCGCTTCCGCCGGTTGATCGTCGAGGTCGGCCAGCAGTTCGAACTTGACGATCGGCGTGCCGACGGTTCCATCCGCGGCCCAGCGCCAGATCGTGCCGCCTTCGGGCGCGAAGCCGGCGTTGCGGAGCGCCTGTTCGAGGCGCGCGGCGTTCACCGCCCCGCAGGCGATCTCGAGGCCGACCTGCACGTCCACGTCGATCGTGCCAGCGTGATGGAACTCGCTGCCGGTGCAAAGCAGTTCCGGGACCAGCCCTCCGAGCAAGACGAATTCCGGCATTCCGCCGTAGTGGTGGACGACGCGCATGAGCGCCCTTTCTGCTGCATCCCGTGCCGCACGGGAACGGGGCGGCGGCTCATCGACCATGCATTGTCTCCCGGAGATGCTCGGCGGCCTCCTCGCCTCGCACGCCGGCGACGCGAAGGTCGGCGTAAGCGCGGGGCCATGGAACGAGGCGCAGGCCGTTCCTCGTTGTGGCCAAACGCGCGGTCGTGACGGTGGGGAACGGTCGAAGGGTGAGCCTGCCGCCTTCGATCGGCCGCAGTCCGGCTTTCGCCGCCGCCCATTCGAGGGCAGGGCCCGTCTTGCCTTCCATGTAGACCTCGCTGGACGTGAGTGTTGTCAGGTAGGGCGCAAGCACGGATCCGGCGACGACGCCGGTGGCTGCCCACGTCATGCCCGCATGATCCCACTGCCGGCCGGCGTCGGTCAGGCCCGCCACCGGATCGCGCCAGGTCACGCCGACCGCAATGGAGATCGTGGACATATGGGCTGCAGCCGCAGCTGCATATTCGTCCAGCAACCGGTCCGGGTCGGCAATTCGACGGGCGGCGTTTGGTCCGCGGCGCGCCTCCGCGTGCAGGAGGCCGAGGTCGGTGAGGGTGCGAAGGGCATTGGTGGCGCTTCCGACGGACAGGGCCGTAACTTCCTGCATGTCGCCGACGGTCCCTCGTCCGCCGCAGAGCAGGGCTTCGGCGATGGCCAGGACTGCAGGTGTCCAATGCGGCGGTTTGCGTGGCGACCTTGGAACATGACCATCCTTGGAGACGACCAGGGATCCGCGCGCGATCTCCGCGGCGCCGGTTTCGTCGACCCAGCCGACCCCTGCGGCCGAAAGGTGCTCGCGCGCGGCAAGCGACATGCGCCGGGCGACCGCAACGTCCGGGCGATCTTTCTGGTGACCGATCAACTCGCGTGCCTGTCGAAGCCCTCCCTCACCCAACCACTTGACACGGAGGGGCTCTCCGTTGACCTCGAGATCGACTGAAGGGCCATCGTGGCCGCGACGCCGGATCCGGACGGAGGGCGGAAGCACGGCTGCGACTGCCGTCTCAGAGCGATGGGAGATGTCACTTGCTGGCATGTCAACAATTGTGCGCCGTTATCCTCAAGAAATTCAATACATCACTTCTTGGATGATGTATACAGAAATGTGAGGATATGGCGTTCAGCTATCGGACACGTTTGCCTGTTTCGCGTCCGTGCGAGAACGCGTCGCCCACCTTCTCGCTCACGCAGTCACTGCGACGGCGGTCACGGCAGCTTTCTCGAATGCTCTCTCGCAGAATCTCGTTTCCCTGTCACGGCGTCACCTCGTGTCATCTGTCGAAGTTGCCAGTGCTGTGGTCGCAAGAACAGGAAGGTGCCGACGCCTTGGCCAAGCACGGCTTGCGGCAGGATCCCGCACCACCTCTTCGCAAGGAAGTGATCCAATGAGGCAGATCAGGAGCTCTTCATGGGCGAAGTGCGCCAGCCGCTCGCCACGGATCAGCGGCGGACCGTGCGGCGCCACCTGTCGGGACTTTGCGTCCGCATCGGCACGCGCGGCCACGCTTTCGGGTTCGCGCGGGGTGTCGCCTGTCCGCCCGCAGTGGCAGCTGCATTCTGGCCCGGCAATCGTGCCATCGTCCAGGACCTGAAAGTGCGAGGCCACGCCGATGGCGGGTTTCAGGTGGATCGCGTATGATCTTTCCTCCCAAGTCCATGCAAGGCTCAGGCCACTCAGCCCGAATTCCGTGCCTGTGACCGGAAGACCTTCCATGGCGATCAATTCGGCATTGCGTCCGTGACGACCGGCCAGCGTCATTGTCACCGGCTTGCTGCCATCGTCAGGCAGAAGGAGTCCGAGACTGATGCGGCAGAGCGACACGCCCATGTTTGCGTTCAGGTCCGGGTTAGCGTCTTCCGCCAGCCAGCAATCCGGCCTCGGGCAATCTCTTGAGGGTGAGCATGGCCCATGCTCCAAGAACAGGGCCGGGAAGAAGGATCAGGAACGACCAGCGCCAGCTGCCCAGCATTTCGGCCAGCACCGGCAGCAGCCAGACGGTGATCATTGTGATCCCGAATCCCACTCCCATCTGAAATGCCACGGTAGAGCCGACGAGGGTCTGATCCGCCAGTTCGGTCACGGCGGCGGTGTACTGGGCACTGTCGGCGATGATGACTGCGCCCCAGATGGTCGCAACCACCAGAAACGCCCATGCTGGACCACCAAAGGTCACGCCGATCAGCAACGCGGCAACCCCTGAAGTGGCGGCGCAGAATGCCGCTATGTTGCACCTGCCAAAGTGGTCGGCCATTTTCCCGGCGGCAACGCTGGCCGGTGCTCCCATCGCAATTGCCGCAAACGCCAGAAGCGCTGGATTGCCGACGGACAGACCTGACAGCTGTGCGGCGGCTGCATAGGCCATTATCCAGCCCCACATGGCATAAATGTCCCAGCAGTGGCCGAAATACCCCATGTTGGCGAGCATCACCGGTCGGTTCCGAAGGATTGCACCGAAGTGGCGCGGGTCCATCTTTGTGCGCGAATACGGATGCGGACCCTCGTGGAGCACGAACCCGAACAGCAGGGCGGCGATCATGCAGGCTACGGAGCTTCCGACAAGAACCAGCTGCCAATCGGGTCCTGCGCCAACGCCGCGCATCAGGTAGGGCAGGGCCGATCCCAGCGCAAGGGCCCCCACCATGACCCCCAAGGCAAGGCCCCTGGCCTGCCTGAACCATGTTGAAGCGAGCTTCACCGATGGTGGGTAGACAAGCGCCAAGGCCGCGCCGGTGGCAAATCGCGCGGCAATGACTGACGTCGCTCCGGGTTCCAGCAGGGCAACCGCGTTGAAGACGCCCGCAGCTAAGCTGGCCCAGGCCATGAGGCGCGTAATCGGCATGACATCGGAAAGAGACAATAGCGAGGAGACCAGCGCTCCAACCACAAAGCCGGCCTGAACCGCGTTTGTCAGCCATGTTGCCGCAGCTGGCGACATGCCAAGCGAGTCGCGCAGCTCCGGCAGAATCGCGGTGGCCGAAAACCAGGTCGTCAGCGACAAGATCACGGCACCTGCCGAGAAGGAAAGTGCAGTCCATTTGTTCGTGATCCGCACTCACATCCCTTTCGGCGCGCTTTTCAGGTTCAGGCAATGCGTCAGCCCTTGAAGCCAGCCTTCAATCGTTCGGCACATCGATGTTGGCCCAAGAATGGAGCATGCCCGAGGCCGCCTGAAGATCGGGCACACACCCCGGTCCGGGGCCGGGCGGAACTGGAAGGCGGCCGGCTTCGAGGCCGAGGCCATCAGGCACGAAAGGTCCACTCGACGGCTTCCCTGAACTGTCAACTTCCAGCATTCCATCTCCTTCGGCCGCAGCCAGCAGGCGTTCGAATGCCGGGTCTCGAACCGAGTGGCCGGCGCGGCCCTTGCCATGCGGAAATGGTCGAAGCCCCAGTCCCTGAGCCACCGGTTCACGGTCGAGCGCTTCAGAAGGCCCGGCGGCGACAGAACATGCTCGGCGTCCGGACGCCGTGCCCCTCGACAGGCTTGATGGCCCGGCTGGTCGAAGGGTGCCGCTCCTACCTGTTGCTCGTCCTGATCTTCAGGGCCGGGATGATCTCGCAATGCCAGGCCAGGTCCCGCTCCGGGATGCTGCACGCATTTCTCCGGTCCGCTCGTTTCAACCCCTTCGGCGGATGAAAGGCCTTCGGCGAACGGTGGAGCGTGGACGGGCTGACGCCGAAGACCTCGGCCGTTCGGTGCCAGGGAGCCGAATAGGTGAAAGATCAGATGGCCGCCGCTCGACGTGGTGTTGATCGACCCTTGGAGGTTCTTCGGCCCGGTGCCCATGTCCTTCAGTTCCTTGGCACGGGCGATGAGATCCTTCAGGGATCGCCCCAGCCTGTCCAGCCGCCAAGCGGCCAGCGTGTCACGGTCGCGCAAATTCTCCAGGGCGCAGTTCAGGCTCGGTCGTTCCGTCCTGGCGCCGCTTGCCTTGTCATCGAAGATCCGCTTGCAGCCCGACGCCCTCAGCGCGTCATGCTGCAGGTCAAGGTTCTGTTCCTCCTTCGATACGCGTGCGCAGTCAATGAACATGCGGGATCCGTCTGACAATCCGATCACGACGGACGAAGCCATACGATGTTTTCCAGACGCGGCAAACAGGCAAGATTCCACCGAAGGATCAGTACCGGCAAGCCGCTACAACAGGCGGGCCGGCAGCGCCATTGTGCAACAGCACAAATGCCATGTCGTGCAAGCCCTTGGGCTTGCGGCGTGAAATCGCGGCAGCGGTCTTCGCAAGCAGGAATCCGGCAAGGTCCGAGACGTTCGCCTCTGCCGCGCAGGTGACATCGCCGTCTCGCACGTTCAATTCCCGAACTTCGAAGTCGTGCGCCGCGAACCCGGTGCCGCGAAGGTGCACGGCGCCCTTTCCAGGGTTGGCCCCGATTGCGCGTTCACGTCGGCCGCAGTTGCAGGATCCTGCGAGCACCATTCGATCTGCTTGATCTCTCCGGCTTCAAGCGCGGAGCTTGCCGGCCTCGACTGATTGCCCGCCGGTTTTCGCGATTTCGACTGCGACGTCTTGGCGATCGGGCGGGTCTGCCCGGTTCAATGTCAAAGCGTGGTGCCTCGTTCAATCATGCGCACCGGAAGGACAACCTGGCGTTCTTCCAATTCGGGATCGGCGAACCGGCTTTCCAAGAGCTCCAGTGTTGCGGTAGCGACCTCGTCCACGGGTTGCCTGAACGTCGTGAGATTGGCGAATTCCCAGCTTGACTGCGGGATGTCGTCATATCCGATCACGCTGAGCTCTTGAGGGATGTCGGCCCCATGTTTCGTGCGCATCGCATCCAGAAAGCCGAGCGCGCAAAGATCGGTGGGACAGAAGACCCCCGCGTTGCGCACGGGTCTGCTGGCAAACCTGTCGGCCGCTTGTTGCCCGCTTGCATAGCTCGGGTCTGAAACTCGAATGACCGTCAGTTCGCAGCCGTTCGACTTCGCAGCGCGCTTGAACCCTTCCACGCGGGCGGAAACCGAAAAAACGACCAGGTCCGGCTCCACGGCCACCAGGCGCCGATTGCCCTGGCGCATGAACTTTGCAGCCGCTTCACGTCCTCCGCCAGCGTTGTCTGACGTCACTTGATCGACATGCGGGTAGTGATGCCCTCGGTCGATGATCACAAGCGGAACATTCCGTTCAGCGCACTTGAAGCAGATCGACTCCGGCGGCACACCACTCGTCACCACAACGCCGGAGACGCTGTAGTTCAGCAGAAGCGATATGGACTGTTCGGTTTCGGCATTGCCATCCACACAAAAGAGCATCGGTCGATAGCCTTCCGCCACGAGGCGCTTGGCCAGCGCATCGATCTGTGCCGCACGATAGGGGTTGGCCATGTCCGAAACGACCAGGCCGACCAGGTCGCTGCGCTTGAGGTTCAGCGCGCGTGCCATCTGGTTGACGCGGTAGTCCAGTTCGCTGGCTGCCTTCAACACCTTCTTGCGTGACTCCGGCGAGATGCTGGAACCTGGCGTGAACGCTCGGGACACGACCGCACGTGACACTCCCGCGCGACGTGCGACGTCGAACGATGTCGCCACCTGCTTGCGTTGCGGACGCTGCTCCTTAGGCGACACGAGGAGACACCGATTCTCGCAAATTGCCGACAATGTCGGGATACGCTTGCAGGATCTTGAACAGGTCAGGTCGATCGAGGTTCACAAGATCGGGCGAAACGGCCAGCACTTTCGCCAGGTCGGCGAGGTTGTCGCTAAGGCAGAAGACCATGGACTGGACGCCCAGCTCCTGGCACACGGCGATCTCGGAAGGGCTGTCGTGACCAAGCTCGAACTGGACGATGTTCGCGGCGTAGTCGGAAATTGCAGCCTCAAGCGACGAATGCTCTCGACGCGGAGCCATCAGTCGCGCCTCCGGCATGTGGCTTCGAATGTCGCGAAGGACCTCTCTTTCCCAGCACCAAAAGAAGACGGTCTCAATCATGCCGCGCTTCACGACTTCGCCCAGAACGGCTTCAGGATCGGCGTCCTTGATCTCGACGTAGACGCCTATCCGATCTCGCGACATGTCGAGAATCTCGTTCAGCGTGGGCACCTGCAGTCCCGTGTAGCCCGGCGCCTTCCAGCCACCGGCGTCCAGGTTCCTGATTTCGGCCAGTGTACGCGACGAAACCGGGCCGATGCCATTCGTGGTGCGATTCAGGGTTGCGTCGTGAATGACGACAAGCTCTCCATCCGCTGTCGTGCGAACATCTATCTCGACAAACTGAAAGCGCTGGTCGATGCAGAGCCGTACCGCTTCGCGCGTGTTCTCAGGTGCCAGGAAATTCGCGCCGCGGTGGCAGACGATCCCTGGTGCCTTGTCGTCCCCGGGTTGATAGGGCTTCAGGGTCTCGGGCCGACCGGAGCAGATCCCCAGGACCGGCAGCCCTTCCAGACCGTCGAGCACTTCGCGACGATCTTCGTGCCATAGAACGATCGCGGCGCCAACGCGCGCGCATCGCGAGACCAGGTCCTCGGCAATCAACTTGTGCGGCTCGGAGGAAGCGTCGCGCCAGCACAGGTGCAGGATGTCGGGCTGGGCTTCGGCGCTGTAGGAAAACGGGTCGGCGCCGTTCGGGACGAGAACGGAAAGCGGGTAGGGGCACCCCTTGCGTCTCAGGGCGGCAATCCACCTGGCATTGAAGGACCCAATCGCTGCGAAGGTGAATTTCCTTGCCGCGAGCACGTGCCAGGCAGCATCTGCGGATCCTTCGGACTTGGCCTCGACATAGAGTCCTGCGCCTCGTTCGACGGCCAGGTCCACGACGTCCTCCAGCCGGGGAACGAATTGTCCGTCCGGCAGCCGGACCGCGCGAATCTCGCTCCAGGTCGCTTCGGAAATGCGCAAGCCGCGCCCGGTCACGCGCGCCAGGTTGTCGTCGTGCGACACAACGGCAACGCCGTCGGCGGACATCCGCAGATCGAGTTCCCACATTTCGGCGAAGAGATCTGATGCCAGGGCGAACGCGGCGAGCGAGTTTTCCGTTCTATGGCCTGAAGCGCCCCTGTGCGCGATGGTCAACGGGCGTTCTCCGGCGCCGGCCGTCGGCCACCCGAATTTCGCCATCCACTGCCGGTTGAACTGCATCAAAGGCGAGCACCATCCTCATCGAACATGAGGACATTCTCCACGTCGATACCCCAGGCAACCTTCTCACCTACGGCGGCAGTGTTCGCGGAGCTCTGTATTGAACGCAGGATCTGCCCGTCCTCCAAAGCGACGTCGTAAAGCGTTTCGCGACCCTGCGCCTCAACGAAGGTGATCTTGCCTGCAACTGGTTGCGCGCCGCCCGGACCAAAGAACTCGGGGCGAATGCCCAAGCGTATCCTGCGCTCCCGCGCACCCTCGTTGAACGGCAGTGAAACAGTCATGGCTCCGGAGGCTGTCGTGAATCGCCCATTGGCCACCACGCCGTCCACAAAGGCAATCGGCGGGTTGCCCAGGAATCCGGCGACGAAGTCGCTTACGGGGTTGGCGTACATCTCCATCGGGTCGGCGATCTGCACGATCCTGCCCTCGTTCATGATGGCGATCCTGTCGCACATGCTCATCGCCTCGACCTGATCATGCGTCACCAGAACGGCCGTAATGCCGGTTTCGCGCTGGATCCGGCGGATCTCGGAACGCATCTCTAGCCGGAGCTTGGCATCGAGATTGGCCAGTGGCTCGTCGAGCAGAAGGACATCCGGCTTGCGTACAAGCGCGCGGGCAAGAGCGACCCGCTGCTGCTGCCCGCCCGAGAGCTGCGCGGGACGTCTTTCGAGCAGGTCTCCGATATGCACCAGTTCAGCGATCTCATCGACCTTCCGGGCGATTTCGGCCTTGGAATCCTTCCGGATCATCAGGGGGAAGCCGATGTTTTCGGCCACCGTCAGGTGCGGGTAGAGGGCGTAGGACTGAAAGACGACGCCGACGTTGCGCTGCTGCGAGGGCACGTTGGAAACGTCCCTGCCGCCGAACAGGATCCGCCCGCCGCTGACGCGGTGAATGCCGCAGATCGCGAACAGCGTCGTCG
>VXPN01000443.1 GCA_009839535.1 Boseongicola sp. SB0662_bin_57
GACGCTTCTCTTCCGAATAGGCAAAGAACGCACCGACCGCGGCGCCCTCTCCGGGAATGATCCCGATAACTGTGCCCAGGAGCGAAGACCGCGCCAGATTGCCCTTGAGCTTGGACAGGGTTTTCAGGCCCGGGATCTTCACGGTCAGGCTGGTCTTGTCGAAATCAATGCGTTGCAGTGCCTTTTCCGCCCCGATCAAGACCTCGGACACCGCGAAAATGCCGACCAGAAACGGAACCAGCGGTATGCCTTCGTACAAGTGATAGGTTCCGAACGTGTAGCGCTCCGCGCCATTCAGTTCATCCAGCCCCCAGGTCGTCAGGAAAATGCCCAGACCGCCGACAAGCAGTCCCTTGAAGAGGTTCGCGCCCGCAACGCGGACAACGACGACCAACCCGAAAATTGAGATGGCAAGAAATTCCCGAGGCCCGAACTTGATCGCGACTTGAGCAAGCACAGGCGCGATGAAGGTAAGGCAGACAACGCTTACAAGCCCGCCGATGATGCTGCCGGTCAGAGACAGCCCCAACGCTTCGCCGCCTCGACCCTGCTTGTACATCGCGTGCCCGTCCATGACGGTCGCGATCGCGGCCCCGGTTCCCGGGATTCCGACAGCAATCGCCGAAATTGACCCTCCGTAAATCGCGGCATTGTAAATTGCGAGGAGCAGGATCAGCGACGGAACCGCTTCCATGTAGAACGTGAATGGCAGTGCCAAGGCGATCGCGATCGGCGGCCCGAGACCTGGAAGAATTCCGATGACCAGTCCAAGAAGGATTCCGGCCACCAGCATGATGATGGTGAACGGATCAAGAAGGTTCGCAAACGCGACCCCGACTGCAGCAACGTCAAACACTAGAACTGTGTCCCCAGCAACTGGGTGAAGACAAGATAGACGCCGGACGCCAGTGCCAGGACGACGCCGTAGACGACCGGGTTGCGCACGCCGATCGCCAAACAGAGGAGCGGCCCGGATGTTGCCGCCATCACGATGTATCCGAAATTCTGCCAGACAATGTAGCTGACAACTGCCGCAGCCAACGCCAATAGGCCGCGCCTGGCCTCGGCGGATGAATCGAAGACGGTTTGACCTTCATCTCCCGCCTCACCCTTCGATGCGTAGGCATAGAGTACAACTGTCGCGCAAAATGCCGTGAATCCCAGCAGAAGCTGCGGGAAGAATCTCGATGGAAGTCCGGAGCTTGCCAGCAGTCCGGCAGCCTCGAACCCCTGCGCGACGACCGCAAAATAGACGCAGGCAATGATGACCAGGACCGTGAAGACAATGTTCGCCAATCGCTGGGTCAGCATGAGCCCGTTTCCCATGCATGCGGAAAATGGAACGGGCGCCGCGAAATGGCAGCGCCCGGACCGGCTCCGCAAGAGCGCTTCACTTGTGCAGCAGCCCAAGCCCGTCAAGGATGGGCGAGTACAGGTCGATGCCGGACTGCAGAAGCTGCCCGACGTCGTCGGGGCCGTGCACGAACTGCCAGTCGATGCCCGGAGGCAGGGTGGCGATGAACTCCTCCGTGCCCAGCACTGCGGTTGCGGCAATCAGCTTGTCGACGATTTCCTGGGGCGTTCCGGCCTTCACGGCCCAACCCCCATGAACCCAGACGCCGGCTTCCTTGCCCGGGAAAGCTTCGCCAATGGTGCGAACGCCAGGCAGATGCTGTTCAAAGTAGGGCTGACGGTTGTTGTCCAGGATGATCAGCGGCCGAATCTCGTTCTTGAACGCGTTTATCGTCGCGATCTGTCCGACGCCAACGTCAACCTGTTCGCCGATCAGGCCGGTCATGGTTGCCGGAACGGTCTTCAGCGCGATGGTCTTGAATTCCAGGCCAAACTCGGACGCCAGCTGAACTGCGCTCAGATTCGGTGGTGCGCCGAGGTTGTTGACGCCCATGCTGAGCTTTTCGCTCCTTGCGGCTTCAAGAAAGTCCTCGAACGTCTTGAGCGGGCTGTCAGCCCGCACATAGAGCGCATTGGATGCCGTTGGGCCCGCATAGAACGGAATGAAGTCCTCCCTCGGGCTGTAGGGCACTGCACGGGTCAGCGGAACAACCATGAAGCTCGGAGGGGACCATTGAAAGATGGTGTAGCCATCCGCGTCCTCTTCAAGCACGCTCATGGTTGCGGGGATGTGCGCGCCGCCAGGCTTGTTCACGACGTTGATCGGCACGCCCAGCTCCGCGCCGACAGCTTCAGCCGTCAGGCGCGCGCCGATGTCCGCATTGCCTCCCGCGGCGAACGACACGACCAGCGTAATCGGCCGCTCGGGGTATTCGGCCAGCGCGACGCCGGCGCTGAGACCCAGCGCGACCATGGCTGCGGCGGCCATCTTGATATGGTTCATATTGAAGCCCTCCCTTTCTTTCATCTCGTCACTCATTGGTCGAGACGTACGTACCTTTGTTGCGTGCAAGCAAAATGTCAAGCCACAAGTCCGCCCGCGCATTCGCGCGGCTCATGCGGGGTTGTCGGTCGTGAACTCGATCTCCAGTTCGAGCAGGTCACAGGGATAGAACAGCTTCGCCGAGTAGATCAGCGCTCCGTGCACGTCGAAGAACTCCCTGAACACCTTGAAGACAGCCGAGTTCACCTTGATCCCGAGCGCCTTCGCGAGGCCGAAATCGGCGTATGCGACCGTGATTCTCTGGCGCGCATTCGCGATGTCCACGCCAAGGTCCCGCAGGACCGCAACGACGATCTCCTGCATGAAGCGGTCCGGCGCGCGCTCGTAGACTTGGTCGTCGAGGCGGATGTCGACCTGGCAAAACGGCTTGCCGCCACGCGCATGGATGCGGCGCATGCAGCGAAAATACCTTCCGTCCTTGGACTTTTCTATGGTTGCGTCGCCTTGGCGTACCGAGACTTCGAGCTGGTCTACCATCGCGTAGATCTCTGAAATCTCTGCGCGCACCTGAAGCGAGACGCGGTCAGGAATCTGAACCTTGCGCACAAAGGTCCCGCGCCCGGAGTGCTTTTCGATGAGCCCTTCATCTTCCAGCGTGTTCATCGCCTGCACCACGGTCATGCGTGCGACGCCAAGCTCTTCGGTCAGTTCCCGAAGCGC
>VXPN01000026.1 GCA_009839535.1 Boseongicola sp. SB0662_bin_57
TGCCCGCGCTCACGCTCAGGCCGACCGGCACGACGGTCGTGATGGGTCCGAACGGTGCAGGCAAGAGTCTCCTCCTGCGCTTGATGCATGGGCTGATCCGTCCCTCTGCCGGAGAGATCCTGATCGGGGGAAAGCCGCTCTCGCCGGAACAGTGCAAGGCTCAGGCGCTGGTGTTCCAGAAGCCTGTGCTCCTTCGACGCTCGGCGGTGGCGAACATTGACTTCGTGCTCAAGGCGCGTGGCAAGGATCGAAGCCGCTGCCGCGACTTGCTGGACCGCGTGGATCTTGCTGCGCTGGCCGACCGACCGGCCCGCCGCCTGTCCGGCGGCGAGCAGCAGCGACTGGCGATCGCGCGGGCGCTTGCAACCGAGCCGGACACGCTGTTTCTCGATGAACCGACCGCCAGCCTTGATCCGGAATCCGTCCAGGCGATCGAAGGCATCGTGGCGGCGGCGGCTCAGGATGGCGTCCGCATCATCTTCGTGACCCACGACGTCCAGCAGGCCCGTCGCCTGGCGGACGACGTCGTGTTCCTGAGCAATGGCCGCGTTGCCGAAGAAGCGTCGGCCGCCGCCTTTTTCAACGGCCCCGAAACCGATGTGGCGCGGGCTTATCTGTCCGGCCATCTCGACCGGCTTGTGGAGACATGAAATGCGATTGCTGGCAATTTTCCTTCTGGCGAGTCTTGGTGGGATGGCGGATGCCGGGAACATCATCCTGCAATCCACCACCTCGACCGCGAATTCCGATCTCTATGACCATCTGCTGCCCAAGTTCGAGAAGACTTCAGGCATCACGGTCAGCGTCGTTGCCGTGGGAACGGGCCAGGCGATCCGTAACGCGGCCAATTGTGACGGAGACGTGCTGCTCGTGCACGCAAGGCCGGCCGAGGAGAAATTCGTTGCCGAGGGCGGAGGCGTCGAGCGGTTCGACGTCATGTACAACGATTTCGTCATCGTTGGCCCTCAGGCCGATCCTGCCGGCATTGCGGGACTTGACGATGTCGGGGCAGCGTTGAAGCGGATCGCGGAAGCCGAAGCCGTCTTCGCGTCAAGAGGCGACGATTCCGGAACGCACCGCAAGGAGCGCATGCTTTGGGAAATGACCGGGATTGATCCGGTTCCGGCCTCGGGCCTCTGGTATCGCGAGACCGGGTCGGGCATGGGCGCCACGCTTAACGCCGGCATCGGCATGGGCGGCTATGTCATGACCGACCGGGCCACCTGGATCACCTATGGCAACACGCAGGATTACGGGATCCACGTCGAAGGCGATCCGCTGCTCTTCAATCAGTACGGAGTCATGCTCATCAACCCGGAGAAGTGCCCGAACGTGCGGGCGGAAGAAGGGCAGGCCCTCGTTGACTGGCTGACTTCCGAAGAGGGTCAGGACGCGATCGCGTCACACAGGAAAGGCGACCAGCAGCTGTTCTTTCCAAATGCAAGGACGGCAGAGTGACCCGGCAGGCCCATGAATACCTGACGGTTCGTGAACTGGCCGATCTGCTGCGAGTCAAGGAGCGCAAGGTGTATGACCTGGCCGCCTCGGGCAAGGTGCCGTGCTCACGGGCAACGGGCAAGCTCCTGTTTCCCGACGCCGAGATCCGGGCGTGGATGACGAACCGGCGAACCGGACCGGTGAACAGGACGGATCGGCCGAATGTCATCCTTGGCAGCCACGACCCTTTGCTGGAATGGGCCGTGCGGCAGTCACGCTGCGGCCTCGCCCTGCTCCTCGACGGCAGCCGGGACGGCGCAACCCGGTTCAATGCCGGTGAGGGCCTTGCCGCCGGCCTGCATGTTCACGATGCCGGCACGAACACGTGGAACG
Source organism: Boseongicola sp. SB0662_bin_57 (assembly GCA_009839535.1). Lineage (GTDB taxonomy): Bacteria > Pseudomonadota > Alphaproteobacteria > Rhodobacterales > Rhodobacteraceae > JAJEFO01. The sequence continues at coordinate 1,831 of VXPN01000026.1, forward strand.
AGGCCTTTGTCGAAAGGGAGTGTTCCGGGCAGGATGCCGTTCTCCTGTCCTGGGCCACGCGTCGCCGTGGCCTGGTGACTTGGCCTGAGGATGCGGGCCGCTGCAATGTCGTGAGCGATCTGGCGGGCAGGAAAGTCGCCGCGCGGCAAAGCGAGTCCGGTACGGACATCTTGCTCAGGCATCTGCTGGCAGGCGAAGGCATCTCGACGGACGACATTCAATTCACCGATCCGGTCCGCAGCGAGCAGGATGCCGTGCTTGCCGTTGCCGAAGGGCAGGCTGAAGTCACGTTCGGGCTGGAGTCCGTGGCGAAGCCGTTCGGCCTTGCCTTTGTGCCCCTTGTGCTGGAACGGTTCGACATTCTCGTGGACCGCGGCGCCTACTTCGAGGAACCATTCCAGGCGCTCCTTGCCTTTTGCCGCGGCCCGGCATTTGCGGAACGGGCAGAGGCACTCGGCGGCCATGACATTGCCGGGTTCGGAGAGGTGCGCTGGAATGCCTGAACGCGGATGCTGTCACGCAGGGGTCCGGTCCAGAGCACCCGGCCCCTTGGCAAGGTCGTGTGCGGCTCCTAGTGGTTGTCTCGCGGCACACCCCTGGAACGCGCGATGTCCTGGTAGTCCGGCGCACCCTTCAGGACCATGCCTTCCGAGAATTGCGCGGTCCTTTCGCGAAAGATCTCTTGCCAGGGTGACTGGCTCTCCGGGGCGAACGGCCTTTCGGGCAGGGCTGCGCGACGTCTCTCAAGCTCGGAGCCGTCGACGAGCACATTGGCGCTGCATGCCTTGAGATCGATGCGGATCCGGTCCCCGGTCCGGACGACGGCCAGTCCTCCGCCCGCGGCCGCCTCCGGAGCGGCGTTAAGGATCGACGGCGAGCCCGACGTCCCGGACTGCCTTCCGTCGCCCAGGCAAGGCAAGGAGTGCACGCCTCTCTTGAGCAGGTAGGCGGGCGGACGCATGTTCACGACCTCCGCTCCCCCGGGATAGCCGATCGGTCCCGCGCCTCGCATGATGAGAATGCAGTCTTCGTCGATCGCCAGGGCAGGGTCGTCGATGCGCTCGTGATAGTCCTCGATCGAATCGAACACGATCGCGCGGCATTCGAAGGCGTCGGGATCGTCCGGGTTCGAAAGATAGCGGTCCCGGAACTCCTTGGAGACCACGCTCGTCTTCATGATCGCGCTTTCGAAGAGGTTGCCCTTGAGGTTGATGAAGCCGGCATCCTGCATCATCGGCGCCGC
>VXPN01000412.1 GCA_009839535.1 Boseongicola sp. SB0662_bin_57
TCCTCGTTTGCTCTTCGTCTCGGGGGCTAGGAGATGTGTTTAAGTGAGAGGTTGACCAGAACGTCGTCTTCCAGTTGAGCAACGGCTCGTTCCTGCACGACCTGCCCGCCGCACGCGCGCTGCTGTCCGAAAGTGCGCGTGACGGAAAGACGGTCTGCCTCGTGACGGGGCGAAGAGGCACCTTGGCGCGGCTGCATCCTGCGGTCAAGGGCGTCGCGGGAGCGCAGTCCTCCGGCGCCCTGCTGGTTTCCTTCAACAACGCTGCCGAGACATCCCACGGCAAGGAGCAGGGCGAGAACGCTCCCGTGTCGGAGACGGCGGCCTTCGAGTATGGCACGGCCCTGAACGCCCTGCTCGCTCAGGGTTCGGGAAATTCCATGCGCGTCGGCGGCGACACGGTGGCGTTCTGGGCCGACCAGCCGGAAGCGGAACCGGCCCTGGAAGCCTTGCTGGTGGGCGCTGAAAGTGCCGCCGCCGAGTCGGAACTGCGTGCGAGGGTCGAGGCCGTCGCGGCCGGACGGATGCGCGCCGACGAGATTCTTGACCCGGAAGCCCGGCTGTTCGTGCTGGGCCTCGCCCCGAATTCCGCACGACTTGCTGTCCGGTACTGGCATCCGGGAACGCTTCGCGGGTTCGCGCGGGCGGTGACGGACTTCTGGTCGGACTGCGCCATCCAGCCTTCGCCGTTCGTGAAGGACGGGCTGGACGTGTACCCGAAGCCACGGGTCCTGCTCCACGATCTTGCGGCACGGCGCGACGCGAAGAACGTCCCCGACGGCCTCGGCGGCGACCTGATGCGCGCGATACTGACGGGCAACCGCTATCCGGCCACCTTGCTGTCCGCCGTCATCGGACGGATCCGGATCGAGGGAGAGCCGGACTACAGTGAACACGGAAATGTCGATGGCCGTCGTGCGGCGATGTTGCGCGCGATCCTGCGGCGCAACTGCAAACAGGAGGTGCCGATGGCGCTGGATGAAAGGGCCACTGACACGGCCTACCTGCTCGGGCGGCTCTTCGGGGCCTACACCTACGCGGAAAGAAGCTGTCAGGTGAGGGGCGCGGGTCTTCGCCGGAAATACATCGGTGCGGCGTCGGCTAGGCCGGCACGCATCTTTCCGGTCCTGATGCGCGGCTACGAGAACAATCTCGCCGCCCTGTTGCAGGGGGGCGGGCTCAAGAGCGCTGCCGGAGTGAGGGCCGATCGCGCCGTCGCCTCCGTGCTTGCGTCCCTGCCGGGAGACGGAGACCTGCCAGCGACCCTGCCGCTGGAAGCGCAGGGGCGCTTCTTTGTCGGCTTCTACCATCAGGTCTCGGCCTTCTACGCCAAGGCTGAGAATGCAGCGCAGACCCTGATTGACGGCGAGGAAACGGAAGGAGAGGCCGGGTGACGCAGGATGCACCAATGGATGCCGGGGCGGAACGAAAGGCCGGGTTGGGCAACCGCCACGATTTCGTGCTGTTTCTCGATGTCGAGAACGGGAATCCGAATGGCGACCCGGACGCGGGGAACATGCCGCGGATGGATCCGGAAACGGGCCAGGGCCTGATGACGGACGTCTCGATCAAGCGCAAGCTGCGGAACTTCGTGGCGGAGGTTCACGGGAACGCATCGCCGCATCGCATCTACTTCACCGAACGCGCCGTGCTAAATGAGGCCCACCAGGAGGCATGGGAGGCGACCGGCGTCGAGCCGCAGAAGGCCAACGACTACAGTCGGCTTCCCAAGGATGACTCCGAGGCGAGAAAGCTGACGGACTGGATGTGCGCCAATTTCTGGGACATCCGGACCTTCGGAGCCGTCATGTCCACCGGCGTGAACGCGGGTCAGGTGCGCGGCCCGGTGCAGATCTCCTTCGCCCGTTCGGAGGAGGCCATCATGCCGATGGAGGTGTCCATAACGCGCTCCTCCGTCACGAACGAGAAGGACCGGGACAAGGAACGGACGATGGGTCGCAAGAACATCGTCCCGTACGGCCTCTATCGTGTGCACGGATTCGTCAACGCCAAGCTTGCGCAGCGAACCGGATTCTCGGATGACGACCTAGGTCTCCTGTGGACGGGACTGCGCGACATGCTCGACCTCGACCGTTCCGCCGCTCGTGGCATGATGTCGGCAAGGCGCCTCATTGTCTTCCGGCATGACAGCGAACTCGGAAACGCGCAGGCGCATCGGTTGTTCGAGCGGGTGCAGGTCAGTCGCGTGCATGGAGGGGAGGCGGTGCCTGTCGGTGACGCGCGGACGCGTGACTGGCCGGCGGCCAGGACGTTCGGAGACTATCGGGTCGATGTGAACGACACGGACCTGCCGGCGGGCGTCACCCTGATCGAACCCTGGTGAGTGGCCCGGACCTGAGCCTGGCTGTATCAGCGTTGCAGCATTGGCTGTTCCGGCCCCGCCAATGCGCGCTGATCCAGGTCGAGCGGCTTTGGGAGGAGAGCCGTATTACCGCCGAAGACCACGTCCTTCATGAACGCGCGGATGCGGGACGACCGGAGAGCCGACGGGGCAGCCGGGCGCCGCCGGGAGGCCCGGATCGCCACCGAGACAAGGCTCGACCGCGTCTTCGTCATCCGCACCAGCCTGGATTCCGCGTCGTTCGGGCCGGAGGCGGCGGTGGAGGATTGCAAGTCGCTCGCGCAAGTGGAGCGCCCGTTCCTCACGATGAAGGCCTCGCGGCTGCGCATCCGGCCGGTGCACGGTTGCTCGGAGGATCACGTTCGGGCCCACGTGTTCCTGTGCATGCTTGCGTGTCACGCGGAATGGCACATGCGCTGGCACCTCGCGCCGATCCTGTTCGAGGACGACGACCGCGAGGGCGCCCGCACGCAGCGCAGCTCCCCGATGGAGCCCGCAAGGGTCTCGGAGAGCGCGAAGGCCAAGGCCGACACGAAGCGGACCCCGGACGGGCCTCCGGTCCACAGCTTCCGAACGCTGCTCGCCGACCTCGGCACGCTGACGCTGAACCACGCCTCGCTTCCCGGACGGCCCGACAGCCGGTTCCTGCTGGCCTCGGAGCCGACCGAGCTGCAGGAAAGGGCGTTCGAGCTGCTCGGGATGGACCCGGACC
>VXPN01000086.1 GCA_009839535.1 Boseongicola sp. SB0662_bin_57
GCGTGCTTCGCTTCAATTTCCGGGGCGTCGGGCGCAGCCAGGGCGAATATGACGAAGGCATCGGCGAGTTGTCCGATGCGGCTTCGGCCCTCGACTACCTGCAGTCCATGAACCAGAACGCGAAGCACTGCTGGGTTGCCGGGTTCTCGTTTGGCGCCTGGATCGGAATGCAGCTCTTGATGCGGCGCCCGGAAATCACGGGCTTCATCAGCGTGTCGCCGCCGGCCAACAGATATGACTTCTCTTTCCTTGCGCCCTGCCCTTCGTCCGGCTTGATCATCAGCGGCGCCGCAGACCGCGTGGCACCTCCGGAAGACACGCACGAGCTGGTTGAGAGGCTTCACGAGCAGAAGGGAATCACGATCACGCATTCCGAGGTCAAGGGCGCGGGACATTTCTTCGAAGAGCCGCACATGGACGACATGATCGGCCAGGTCATCGCGTATGTTGAACGCCGCCTGACCGAAACAACACGTTAGCTGCCAGGTCAGCGCGCAGCCGGTGGTGTTCGGACCTGCATGCGGGACCGCCCATCAGGCCGCCTCCGCATCGTTTCCATGGATTTGCAGTTTCTCGCTGACGTCAGCATTGCAGGCTTGGGAGATCGGCGAAAAGAGGTTCCGGGAGTCAAATCCAGTTCATGATGTTGTGCTCAACATGCCGCCTATCTCGTTCGCGAGATAGGCGGCACGCTTGTGCCTTGACGATTCTCGAGGCCACCGGCGACAGCCGCAGGGTCTCGCTGTGGCTGGGGCACCAGTCGCTCCAGACCACGGAAATGTACCGGCGCACGGATCCCGCCGAGAAACCGGGCGCCATCTCGGAGTGGCGCTCGCCGGGTCTCGGCAAGGGACGGTTCGCGGGCGTGAAGGACGGGCTGATGGCGACGCTCGCGAGCATCCGAGTCCGGATCTCTACGGGAACCTGATCAGGGGAAACGGCCCGTCATGACAAACAGTTGGGACTCCAGGCTCCCATGGCCATCTGGTTCCCGTCAAAGCTCTGGGAAGGGGTCAGGTTCCTGTCCCATGCCGTCATCGCCATTCGGGCCATGCAGGACCGGGACGGAAGCAAATCGAAAGGAGAAGAAGAGACGGACTCAAGCGCGTCAGATTGACAGGCCCCGGGCCGGTCACCATCCAGGTGGCAAGCCTGCCGGCTCCGGCATCTTGATCCGTTACGAAATCATCTTTTCCACGGGCATCACGGATCCGGCTCGTCCGCCCCGGTGGCTCCTCGACATCACCAACGACGCATGGTTCGGCGCATCGAGCGGTCCCTTCCAGCACTTCCAGGCGGCCCGGTTGCGCGCGGTGGAACAGGAACTTCCCGTCGTCCGCGTGGCCAGCACGGGCATCAGCGGCATCATCGGTCCCCTCGGCCGGGTGGTGGCGAGCATGCCGCCGGCCACAACGGCATCCTCGATGTCGTCCTGCCTACCCCCCCTCGAACACCCACACCATGATCCCGCTACGGCAACTGGACACCGCTGGTCATCCTGCTGCCCGGCCTGGCCTTCATCGCCGCCGCCCTGATCAGGCGTTGACGACCGATCCGGCCGCGCAGCAGGGGAAGAGCGGCCACCGCCGCCTGACCGGCAGCGGGAGTCGGGCGTCATCCAAGCCGGAGCGCGCGACAGACGTTCATGACACAGTGATGAGAGCAGGCTTCCCGATGATCTGGCATTCATCGCGTCAGGCAGCATTGTTTTGACCATGGACTCAGACCATGATACAATTGGCCCGTGGAAGAGATCCAGATTTCGAAGTTCAAGGCGACCTGTCTGGCCGTTCTCGACAGGGTGGGAAGAATGCGCAAGCCCGTTCTGATCACCCGCTTCGGCAAGCCGGTCGCCCAGATTCTGCCGCCGCCGCCGTCGCCAGCCGGGGAATGGCTCGGCGCGATGCAGGACGATGGCGAGATCCGCGACGATCTCATCGCACCTGCGGCGGACCTCGCGGAATGGAATGTCCTCAGGTAGATGGGGCTGCTGCTCGATACGCACATCTGGTTGTGGAGTCTTCTTGACCCGGACCGGCTCGGCGATTCCGCAAGACATGCCTTGCAATCCGGCGAGACCGAGCTCTTTCTCTCCCCTGTCAGCGTGTGGGAATCTCTGCTCCTTGCCGAGCGCGGCCGGGTCGTGCTCAACCCCGATCCCCATCGCTGGCTTCGCAAGGCGATGTCGATCTCCCCTGTCACCGAGGTCCCGCTCACCATCGATGTGGCGATTGCCAGCCGTGCCGCGGACCTCGAGCACCAGGATCCTGCAGATCGCTTCATCGCCGCCACTGCCAAGGTGCACGGCCTGACACTGGTGACGGCAGACACTCGGTTGCTTCGGTGCAGTGACATCGACCTGCTGCCAGGTCATTGACGCGCGTCAATCGGCGTGGCCCTGGTCTTCACCGCCGCCGCCCTGATGCTGCGTTGACGACCGGGCCGTCCGCATTCTGCCAACGCACGGCAGGATGGTGCACGCCGCGACGCTGATGGCTGCGCGAGAACGGTACGCGAACAAGCGCAAACCGTCGTCACCTTGCCGGGATTCGAGCCGACCCGGGCCGGTCTCGATGCCGCCAGGACCCACGGACGGGTTGGCGACAGGCAGGCCGCACTCGATGACAGCGCCATCGCCGTGTTCCTCTCGGCGCGGGCGGAATGGCGATCGATCGTCGGTCGGCAGCACGGCGGACCGGGACCAATGCTCCATCGATCAATTCAACGGTGCTGGGGCACTAGGAAACGACGTCTACATGCCCGGGAACTGCATAGACATCGCCATTCGTGTCCACCCATTCAAAGGCAAGATCCGCGCTTTCGGAGAGACGCAGGCTGAAGGCAATGTAGGGGTTCGCGGCAACAGCGGGCTCCAGCTTGGCGCCGAAAACCTCCGCCCCTTCGACAAGGCATCTGAATCGTTCGGCGATTCGGACAGGGACGAGAAGGCCTGTCTTGTCATGGCGCAATCCAGTTTCCATCGGATGATTGATGATGGTGCGCACCGTGAAGATCTCATCTCTCGCCACCTTGTCCGGCAGCGCCACTCGCATGTTCGGCGCCCAGCCCGGCGGGAACTGGTCGTTTGCGACGACATCCTCGCAGGCCCCGTAGGTGACGTTGACGTGCCGGACGGCCTTGAACGTTTCGCCGTCGGACATCTCCGCAATGGCCACCACGTCCTGAAATGAGTCAAGCCGCACGCGGGTGCTCATACGCGCCTCGCCACAGGCTGGCGTAAAGTAGAGGGCAAAAACCCGGGGACGCGGATTGCGAGGCGCGTAGACGCGAACGACTTGCGGGTAGTCGTCCGGAGTCATCTGGCAGGGGACGTATGTGTCCATCGGCACGGAGGCACCGGAGTCGGAGAATTCCGGCATTGTGATTTCGATCTTGCCCGACCTCAGTTTCGCTGCGCCGAAATCCTTTTCTATCGCGGCAAGCATCTCCGTCTCGTCCGCCTGCAACGGCAACGCCCAGGTCGCCACGCCAGCCGCCAGCAGAACGCGGCGTGACAAGGTGATGGGCAATGCAGCTGGCGGCCGTTTGCGGTCTGACATGTCCATGGCCCTCCATGCCCGTGTCACCAACGGTTGCACGCCCAGCCTAGCACTTTCGTGCACTCAAAACAAACTTCTGAACAGCTGATCGCGCGCATTTGGGCGAACGCCGGGACCGCAAGCGTCTGCTGGACCCGGGAAACCAGAACATGTAGCATGGAAGGACACGGCAGGCGGGCGTCGCGTTGGGGCATGCGATCAGGCTTTGGGCCGTGCAGAAGTGCGCGCCAAGAGCTTGGGAATCGCACATTGCCATGCACATGCACTCGGTTGGCCTCGCCTGCCAAGCAATGCAGCTTTTCCTATGTTTCAGATAGGCTACACAAATGAAATTCCCTGCCATCCTCGGCGCATGCTGTGGAGGGCCCTGACTTGCCTGAGGAGGGACCATGAATTGTCCTGATCCGGATCGTGTCCACCGAGGAGTCTTCGCGATCCTCGCAGCAGTTCTTTCAGGTGCGGGGACTGCCTGGGCGACAGACGGGCCGCTTTCGGTAACGGTCGGTGCCTGCACAACGTGCCACGGCCCTCACGGCATGAGCCAAGGGACGATGCCCACCATCGCCGGCATGGACAGCGAGGCCTTCGCCGAAGCCCTGCTAGCCTTCAGGGACGGCTCGCGCGAATCCACAGTCATGGGCCGCCTCGTCGGACCCTTGTCCGACGAAGACATCGCCGAGATCGCGGCCTATTTCGCCGCACTGCCGGGAGCCGACCAATGACCCGAACCGTGCTGACCCGCCGGCAGGCGCTTGGCCTTGCCGGCGCGGCGCTGACCGCGCCGATCCTTGCAACACCTGCACGGGCACGGGCCGATGCGCATGTCGTCGTGATCGGCGGAGGATTCGGCGGGACGGCGGCGGCACGGGCCATGCGGCGGATCATGCCGGAGGTTGCAGTTACCCTGGTCACCGATGCGCCGGACTTCGCCACCTGTCCGTTTTCCAACCTCGTGATCGGTAGTCTGTGGGACATGTCCGAGATCCGGTTTTCCTACGATGCCCTGCACAACGATGGCGTCAAGGTCCGGGTCGATCAGGCGGTCGCCCTTGATCCAGCCAGCCGCACCGTAACGCTGCATTCCGGCGACAGGCTGTCCTACGACCGGGCCATCGTGTCGCCCGGGATCGACTTCCGCTACGACGCGCTGCCCGGGGTCGGGGCCGAGGTCGCGGACAGGCTGCCTCATGCCTGGAAGGCCGGTGCGCAAACGATCCTGCTGCGTGACCAGATCCGGTCGATGCCTCAGGGCGGGACCGTCATCATCGCCCCGCCCGACAACCCGTTCCGTTGCCCCCCGGGACCGTACGAGCGGGCAAGCCTGATCGCAAGCTACCTGAGCCGGCACAATCCGGCCGCCAAGATCATCATCGTCGACGGCAAGGACAAGTTTTCCAAGCAAGGCCTGTTCATGGAAGGCTGGCAGGCGCTCTATCCGGGAATGATCGAGTTCGTTCCGTTCTCCGATCACGGCGGCCTGAAGGCCATCGACGCCGACGCGCGGCGCATTGAGACCTATTTTGGCGATTTCAAGGGTGACGTGATCAACCTGATCCCGCCGCAGCAGGCGGCCGCGATCGTGCTGGATGCCGGCCTGGGCGGCAGCGGCTTGTGGTGCGAGATCGACGGACTGACGTTCGAGGCACGAGAGGCCGCACATGTCCACGTCATCGGGGACGCAGCAATCGTCGGCGACATGCCCAAGAGCGGGTTCGCGGCCGCAACTCAGGGCAAGGCATGTGCCCACGCGGTCGCAGCACTCTTGGAGGGGCGCGAACCTCAGCGCGGAATCCTGATGAACACCTGCTACAGCCTCGTCGGCCCAGAGTACGGAATCTCGGTCGCCGGCGTATACCGAAGCGCGCCGGACACCAACAGGCTGGCCAGCCTGCCCGGCTCCGGCGGCACCAGCGCGGCGGGCGATCTGCCGGAGCTGCGCCGCGACGAAGCGGACTACGCGCGTGGCTGGTACGCGAACCTGACGCAGGAACTGTTCGGAGCGTGAGGCAGGTGCCTGCTTTGGCCCTGGGCTTCTGGCTGCAGGGTTTTGGGGCTGCCAACGCAGACGGGCTGGGCCCGCTGACCGGTCAGCCGGGCGATCCGGCGCGCGGCGAAGCGCTTCTGCTCGACATGCGGCGGGTCAGTTGCCTGATCTGCCATCAAGTCTCCTCCCTCGACGAAAGGGACCAGGGCCAGATTGGCCCGGCTCTTGACGGCGTTGCGTCCCGGCTTGACAACATGGAGCTGCGGCAACGAGTCGTCGACGCCCGTGTCTTCAACCCCGACACGATCATGCCGCCCTACTACTCGGTGAGAGGATTGGTCGATGTCGCGGACCGCTATCGCGGACAGACCATCTACGATGCGCAGGAGGTCGAAGACATCGTCGCCTACCTGCTCACCCTGACGGAAGAGTCGAACCGGTGAGGCGGCGTTGCCTGTCGGCGCTGCTGGCTCTTGCCTTCTGCCTGCCCGTTGCGGCCGAGGAGCCGCGGTCCGGCTACAGCTACATGGAGTCGGCAACGCAGGCGATGCAGGACGACGATTTCCTCAACCCAGGGTTCTTTCTGGTCGACGAGGGACTTCGGCTGTGGCGCCAGCCAATGGGAACGGCTGGCCAGTCCTGCGCCGACTGCCACGGCCCGGTCGACCGGGAGATGAAGGGCGTCGCCGCACGATATCCTGTGCTGGACGCGGGAACGGGCAAGCTGGTCAATCTGGAGCGGAAGATCCAGTTGGAAACCGCCCGCATGGGCGCGGCGTCACTGGCCTACGAAAGCCCCGAAATCCTGTCACTGACAACCTTGATTTCATACCAGTCGCGGGGCATGCCCATGCAGCCCGAGATCACGCCGCAGTTGCAGCCGTTCCTCGACCGTGGCAGGCAAATCTACGAACAGCGGCGGGGGCAGTTGAACCTGTCGTGCCCACAATGCCACGTCGATCACGCCGGCAACAAGCTTCGGGGCGACGTGATCAGCCAGGGACAGGTCAATGCCTTTCCCGTCTATCGCCTGCTTTGGGGAGAGCCAGGAACGCGTCACCGAATGTTCGAGTGGTGCATGCAATCGATACGCGCGCGGCCATTTGAACGTGGATCGGACGAATTCATCGAACTGGAACTCTATCTGGTTCAGCGCGGCGCCGGCCTGGTGATCGAAGCGCCCGGCGTGCGGCGCTGAGCGGCAACGGGAAATGGCCCGAGGGAGAGACCGGATCATATGGGACGCAGATTGAAAGTGCTGGGTTCTCTGTTTGCAGCGATTCTTCTTTTGGTTGGCGCGGCGCTCTTCTGGGTGACCTATGCCCCGGCGATTGACCCTTTGGAGCCGGGCAGCCTGGATTTCTCCGACGACGAGATCAGGCGCGGCGAGCTGCTGGCGCTGGTCGGCGCCTGTTCTGCCTGCCATACGGCCAAGGGCGGCGATCCGTTGGCGGGAGGGCTTGGACTTCCGACGCCCTTCGGCACGATCCACTCGACCAACATCACACCCGATCCGGAAACCGGCATTGGTCGATGGAGCTTCGCCGCCTTTGCCCGGTCGATGCGGGAAGGGCTGGACCGCGAGGGCAGGCATCTCTATCCAGCCTTCCCCTACGACAGTTTCGCCAAGTCGACGGACGAGGACCTGCGCGCGATCTATGCCTGGCTCATGAGCCAGCCTCCGGTCATTGCCGAAAGCACGCCGAACGAGTTGCCGTTCCCGTTTTCCTTCCGGCCCGTCCTGGCAGGGTGGAAGCTGCTGTTTCTGGATGGAACGTCCTACGCGCATGACCCGGAACTCGACGAGGAGCAGAATCGCGGCGCCTACCTTGCGCTGTCGCTCGGACATTGTGGGGCCTGCCACACGCCGCGCAACCGCTTCGGCGCAATGATTGCCGACCGCCTGTTCGAGGGGGGCGAGGCCGAGGGCTGGCTGGCGCCGCCGCTTGGCGACCATTCCATCGCCCCGGTCGCCTGGACGCTGGACGACTATGCCGATTACCTGTTCGACGGATGGAGCGAGGCGCATGGCATTGCGGCCGGACCGATGGCCACGGTGGCCGATCAACTCCACGACGCGGACGAAGACGATGTGTTCGCAATTGCGGCCTGGCTTGAGTCCATCACCCCGGAGCAATCTGACGAGGACAGGGACGCTGCCCTGAGGTTCGCCAAGGCGCGTGACTGGCCGCCAACCGAAGGAGTGCTCCATGACGAGGAGATCACCGATCCGGTCCTGAGCGCCGGACGCGACGTCTTCGCGGCCAGGTGCGCGAAATGCCACAAGGAGAGGATCGCGAAATCGCAGGCCATTTCGCTGGGCCTGACCTATGCGATCAATGCTCCTTCATCGAAAAACCTGTTCAATGTCGTGCGCGACGGCATCGCGCCGCCGCTCGGAGTGCCGGACCGCAAGATGGAGGCGATTGCGCTGACCGACGAGGAACTGTCAAGTGTCGCGGCCTATGTGCGCTGGCATTTCACCGACCGGCCGCCATGGAAAGATCTGGAGAGGGCGGCGGCCGCGCACTGAGCCGCGGCGTCAATCGCAGGGAAAATGGCTGATGAACATTTCGACCGCGGTTTCGAAGGCGGGCAAATCGTCGATATAGCCGGTACTGACCACCACGTCGGGACCGGCGAAGACCGCGGCCAGATCCCGAGGGGTGACAGTCGCCGGTATGCAGGCCTTCTTGCGGATCACGACGTAATCCGCATAGCCCCGCACAAGCCCGTTGCAGAAGTCCTGCGATTGCCGCTCGCGTCGAAGGCAGAGCGCGACCGCATCGCCGGTGCGCAGGAACGGCTCTGCCGCAACCGGCCTGTGTCCATGAACCACCGGGGAGTCCAGGCTCTCCGCGCCAGATGACACGTGCGGCCAGATCAGCGCCAGGAACAGCGCCGGGTTCACTCTCGGCATCTCGCTTCGCCCTCGTTCCTGCGGGCAGGTGAACACGGTCGCAGCCGTCTCGCAAGGCTCGGGCAGTCAATCTTCCGCGGCTGCCGCCGGACCTCATGCAAAGTGCAACGCAACATGATCCTCGTGGGATGGGTTCATCCAATTAAATTTTGCAATTGGCTCGATCTGACTGTATTGGTGCCGTAGCATCAGGGAGGGAGACAAATGGAAATCTCTCACCTCGTCAGGATTGTCGCCGGGTTCGGCATGGTTCTGCTTGGGTCGGTGCACGCCGGAATGGCCGAGAAGATCGAGGCCAACTGCACCGGGATGGTGGATTTCGACATCTATACGATCGACACCGAGAAACCCGTTCAGGAAATCGCGCTCATCGGAAAGTCCACCGTGGCCATCGACGACGAGTTCATCGTTCTGACCGGGGATTTCGGCGAGTACAAGTTCGATCTCAACCGTGGTACGCTTTATCGAGATGGCAGCGATACCGGCATCTACTGCACATATTCCCGCAAGGCCGGGTAGTCCGCAGGAACCGCTCGGGCGCGAGCCGCCGCGCAATCGATCCATTGCACTTGATTCTGGCTCATCTTCTTTCGGTTTGCCGCTGGCACGCTCTTGCATGGCTTGGATGGCGATGAGCGCACGGTCCAGAAACCTGATGCCCTGCAACTGACTGGAAAGCCCTGATCTGGCGTGACGGACCGGTCGCACCAGGCCACCCTCGGCTCCGGGCCAAAGCCAGCGCCGTTCCCGGCATGTACGCCGTGCCTCGTACCCCCGGTTCAGGGCCGAAGTTGTCGGGTCTGGACATCATGGTCGCACGCGCGCAGGAATCCGTGCCTGGCTTCCAAGCCCCACTACGGAAGACCCCTGCCCGGTTGATGCGACACCCTGCACGACCCGCCCGGCGGGTGGCAGTGCTCCCCGCTTCCGTTACCGGCTTGACCAACAAGGCGGCGAAATCCGCGAGCGCGCGACACGAAACTGTCGGGAAAGCCCGTCCGAGGACGCACGCGGGCCGACGTCAGGCAGCGCCCGCCGGCCCGGTTGCGCAAGTTCTCCCTGAAGCTGAATTCGCGAGGCGACGCGGTTCACGTCAGATGCTCGTCTTTGCCGACCGTGCCGAACCGCTCGAACGTCTCCGCCGAAACCTGATGCATGCCAATCTTCATGGCCGCGCGAACCGAACCGAACGTGCGCTGCAGAAAGGCTGCCGCGGCAGTCTCTTTCGGGCGGACAAGGTCATTTGTTTTTCCAATGTGAAGTATTTGGAAAAACGACTTTCCTTTGTGTTGGGCGTGAGTTTTGGTACAACCACACTTCGACTAGAGCCGCTTGGGCCCGACTTGGACGTGTTCTCTGTTCGTGAAGACCAGAAGATCTTCGTCGGGTTCGGGAAGTCTCAATGCGCTTGCCGTGTTGGGAGTCCGCAGGCTTCGCCCCACGGCAATCCTAGGGAGGAAATAGATGTCGATAACGCTTAATATCAACGGTCAGGACCACTTGATCGACGTGGATCCACAAATGCCCCTGCTTTGGGCAATCCGCGAAACGGTCGGCCTGACAGGCACGAAGTTCGGCTGCGGCATCGCCCAGTGCGGCAATTGCACGGTGATCGTCGACGGCAACGCCGTGCGGTCCTGCAACACGCCCGTCGCAGCCGCGGCAGGAAAGGCGATCCGCACCATCGAAGGCGTCTCGGAGAACAACGACCACCCGGTTCAGCAGGCATGGCAGGAATTCACGGTCCCGCAATGCGGGTATTGCCAGTCCGGCCAGATCATGTCGGCGGTCGCCCTGCTGGAGAAAAGCCCCGATCCCACGGACAACGAGATCGACAAGGCCATGGCCGGAAACATCTGCCGGTGCGGCACCTACCCGCGAATTCGCGCAGCCATTCATCGCGCTGCCGAACTGAGCAAGACCTGAGGGAGACAGTCATGAAACATATGAACCTCACCAGACGGAGCTTCATGAAGATCACGACCTCGGCCGCGGGCGGTCTGGCGGTCGGAATTCACTTCCCGTCGATGGCCGAGGCCAGCGTCGAAGGCGCCGCGGCGGAAATAAACGCCTGGCTGACCATCGACCCCGACAACATCGTCAGCATCGTGACGCCCCAGACTGAAATGGGTCAAGGTGCGTTCACCGCAGTTCCCATGATGGTGGCGGAGGAACTTGACATACCGTGGGAAAACGTCCGGCATGTCTATGCAAGTGCCAACCGCCATGTGAACAATGACAATCTCTACACGACGACGTCCACTGGCGGCTCCACGACAGTTTCACGCCGTCACCCGTACATGATGCAGGCCGGCGCCTCGGCACGCGAGCGTCTGCGGGTGGCCGCGGCGAACCGCTGGAACGTTCCGGTGGACCAGGTGACCGCCAAGCAGGGCTGGCTCACGACCGAGCACGAGGAGCAGGGCACGATCCAGGGCACCTACGGGGAATTCGCGGCCGAAGCCGCAGCCGTCACGCTCGATGAAGAGCCGGCGATCAAGGCCTACGGCGACTGGTGGCTTCTTGGCAGGGATGTCCCGCGTCTGGACGTGCCGCTCAAGACCAACGGGACCGCAACCTACCCGATCGACGTGTCCGTTCCCGGCATGGTCCATGCCGCGGCGATGGCCTGTCCGGTGCCCGAGGGTCGGCTGGTGAGCTATGACTTCGAAGCGGTCAAGGACATGCCTGGCGTCATTGCGGCGGTTGAACTCCAGCAGGTCAAGGAAGTGCCTGCCTTCACCGACCTGCGCAGCGGTGTCGCGATCGTGGCCGACAGCTGGTATCAGGCACAGAACGCCTTGGCGGTCATGCCCATTGTCTGGGACTACGGCCGGGGCGCCTCGATCAGCACCGAAAGCCAGATGGCCGAGGCGATGCAGCTGATATCGCAGCCCGGGGCCCTTGTCCTCAACGAGGACGGCAATGTCGGCCGCAGGCTGGACCGTGGCGTGAATCACGATGCGGTGCACGGGATCATTGAGGCCTCTGCCAGCCAGGTGACCGGCGAAGTCTACTACCGTCCGTTCGAGACTCACGCGACAATGATGCCGCCCTGTGCCGTGGCTGACGTGAAGGACGACAGGGTCGACGTCTGGACCTTTACCCAGGACATCGCCCGTTCGCTGAACGAGGTTGCCGACCAGCTGGGGCGCGGCACCGAGAACGTCTTCCTGCACCAGACCTATCTGGGCGGCGGCTTCGGTGGCGGCTACAACATGGACGTGCACCGGCAGGCGGCCGCCATTTCGGCGGCGGTCGGACGGCCGGTCAAGGTGATCCGCTCGCGCGAGGAGGACATCGCGCAGGACAGCCAGCGCCCACCCGTCTGGGGGACCTACAAGGCCGCGCTTGGCGAGGATGGTCTTCCCGAAGCTCTTGTCACCCATTTCGTGGGCGACGAGAAGTTTCCCGCCTTCTCGCAGCGCGGTGTGGCCAACATGCCCTATCTGGTGCCGAACCGCCGCCACGAATACAGCGCGGTCCAGAACCATGTCCCGATCGGCTATCACAGGGCGCCTGGCGCCAACTCCACCGGGTTCATCGTCGAGCAAATGGTCGATGAACTTGCCCAGGCCGGCGGCTGGGATCCGCTGGAGTGGCGGATCAAGATGACCGAGGGCAACGAGCCGTGGCAGCGTGTGCTGCTTGCGATGAAGGAAAAGTCCGGCTGGACGACCGACATGGGTCGGGGTGAAGGCATGGGACTTGCGGTGGTCGCATCGCACGGCACCGTTGCCGGGTGCGTCGCCACCGTGGCGGTCAGCCGCCGTGGCCAGATCTTCATCGACAAGCTGGATTTCTACATCAACAGCGGTTACGTCATCAATCCGCTGGCCGCGCGCGAACAGGCCGAAAGCTCGGCGATCTGGGAACTGTCCCACGCCATGTTCGGTGGTCTCGTGATCCGCGAAGGCCGGATCGTGAACACGAACTTCGACAGCTACCAGATGATGAAGATGGCGGACACGCCTCCCGAGATCGTTGTGCATATGGAGATGTCGGAGGATCAGTGGTGGGGAGGCCTGGGGGAGCCGACCGGTCCACCGACCCCGCCCGCGGTTGCCAACGCGATCTTCTACGCGACCGGCACGCGGGTCCGCTCCACGCCGATAGCAAATGCGGAACTGTGACCAAGTCCGGGGCTCGATGGGCTCCGGGCAGGCCCGTCCTCCCTCTCGGGCGAAGATCGGAAGGAGCCGGAGCGGCTCCTTCCCTTTGCGTCGGCGCGCGTTCAGCATGCCGTCATGGCCAGACCCGGCGGCGGCGGCCATAAGCCGTCTTTTGCCGGATGTGAGTGGCCGACGCCCTTGAAGGCAATTCCGGCAGCGGCGCTTCTTGCAGTTTTGCCAATCCTTGCGTGGGCCTGGGATCCGGACGACCTGAACCGGTTTCGGAGCACGCTGACCTGCCTGTCCTGCGACTTGACCGGCGCAAACTTCATCAACGCCGACCTGCGGGCGTCGAACCTTGCCGGAAGCGACCTGACCGATGCCCGGTTGTCCTACGGCATTCTGATCGGCGCAAACTTGTCGGGGGTGACACTGACCGGGGCCGACCTACGGGGGGCAAACCTTTTCTACAGCCTGCTTGATGGCGCCAGGCTGGACGGCGCCGACCTGACCGGAGCCATACTGACCGGAGCGACGCTGGCCGGGGCCGACCTGACCGGGACGGATCTGGGAGGCGCGAACCTTTTCTCGGCCGACCTCGCCGGTGCAATCATGCACAGGACCGATCTTGGGCATGCATCGCTTGCGCGCGCCAATCTGAGCGGCACCAAGATTGAACCTGCTGCGCTCGACAGCGCGATCTTGTGCGAAACACTGATGCCGGACGGACGCAGTGCGGACAGGGACTGCTAGGAGCTGGCTGCCGCGCATCTGGCGACTGCCGGGGTTCCTGGCGCTCGCGCTTGGGGCCTGGCTTGCCGGCCCGACACCGATATGGGCACAAGGTGACGCACGCCAGACGCCACCGTTGCTTGACCGACTGACTCCCGAAGTGATGTCCGCGGTCTTTCCCGGAATCACCAGGCTGGAAATGGTGGACGACGACGGGCCTGTCGCCGCCGCCGCCTATCGCAGGGAGGAGATGGCGGGCTATGTCTTTTCCACGCTCGATGTGCTCCGGGCTCCGGGCTATTCGAGCACCCCTTTCGACGTCGTGGCGGGGGTCACGATGGGCGGCCGGATTACGGGCGCGGTGGTCCTGTTCCATCGCGAACCCTACCTGGTCAACGACACCCGCCGTACGGCGCTTCTCGTCACCTTTCTGCAGGCCATCGAAGGCAGCGAGGCGCGGCTCGGCGTCGAAGGCGGACTGCCGCCGGACTTCGTTGCCGGGGCGACCATATCCGCACGCGCCATGCGAAACGCGGTCCAGGAAGGCGCTCGCATGGTGCTGCGCTATCGCACCGAAGAGATCGTGGTCACCGAGCCGACCATCGACATGATCAACTTCAAGCCAATGAGCCCGGAGGAGCTTGTCGCTGACGGCGGACTGGCCCTTGCGCGTGTGTCGAACGCGAAGCTGGCCGAGGCGATGGCGCGCGCCGGGGTCGGCGACCTGCTGCCCGAGGTGCCGATGTCGGGTGGACCGGACGACACCTACATCGACTTCGTGACTGGCTATGGCAACGCGCCAAAGGTCGGGCGCAACGGCGCCGGGCTGGAACCCTATGACGAACTGATCAATGGCTGGCCCACGGGCACCCATGGCATTTTGGTCGCGACGCTGGGCGGCGTCTACGACCACCGCGGCACGCGGTACAACAACCTGTCCAACGGTTTCCTGCTGGATCGAGTGAAGGTCACGCAGGGCAGGCGCGACTTCAGTTTCACCAAGGCGGACATGATCGTGACGCGCGGCAAGATCGCAGACATCCTGGTGCTGCCACCCGATAGCGGCTTCGAGCCGATGCAGCCCTGGCGCGCGGACCTCTTCGCGTCCGCGGTGAGACCAGACGGAAAACTGGAACGGTTCGTGCTGGCTGGCCTCGCCTACACTCTGCCCGACTCCATGATCCTCACGCCTGAACCGGAGCCGCGCCCGGTCTGGGTCGAACCCTGGGCGGACGGCATGCACGACATCGCGATCCTCTCCACGGCTCTCGCGCTGCTGACTGCGCTTCTGGCGTTTCAGGCGCAACTGGCCCGGCGGCGCCGGTTGCACCGATGGCTCAGGACCTCGTTCCTGGTGTTCACGCTGGTCTGGATCGGCTGGATCGCCAGCGCTCAGCTTTCCGTCGTTCACCTCTTGAACTATCTCAAGGCACCCTTCGTGAACCTTGACCTTGCATTCTATCTGGCCGAGCCGCTGATCGTGATCCTTACGGCATACACCGCAATCTCGCTTGTCCTGCTGGGACGCGGCGTCTTTTGCGGCTGGCTGTGCCCGTTCGGGGCCCTGCAGGACCTGCTGGCACAGGCGGCCCGGACCCTGAACCTGCCGCAGTGGACTCCCTCCATGCCCGTGCAGCGCGTCCTTTGGAAGGGAAAGTACGTTGCGCTTGGGGTGATCCTGCTGCTTGCCGTCGTGGCCCCGGATGCCGCGACCGTCGCCGAGGAGGTCGAACCCTTCAAGACCGCGATCACGGCCGCATTCGTGCGCGGTCTGCCCTACGTCATCTATGCCGTCGCGCTCCTGGTGATCGGGCTCTTTGCAGAACGCGCGTTTTGCCGTTTCCTCTGCCCGCTCGGGGCTGGACTTGCCCTCCTCGACCGGTTGCACCTGTTCGAGCTTCTCAAGCGTCGCCCGGAATGCGGCAATCCGTGCCAGCTGTGCGAGCGTTCCTGTCCCGTCAAGGCCATCGATCCCTCCGGAAAGGTCGTCACGGCTGAGTGTTTCCAGTGTCTTGACTGCATGGTCGAGTATTACGATGACCGACGGTGCCCGCCCTTGGCGCAGCTGCGAAAGGAACGGGAACAGGCTGCGGGGTTTCGCCCCGTCCTCAATTCGGCTGGCTCAAGTTCAGAGGCGTCGGCGTGACCCCTTCGCGGCGCCGAACCCTGCGGATACTCGCCGCCGGCTTGGCGGTGCCGCTTGGCGTTCTCGGGCTGCAATCGACCCAAGGCCTTCCACGGCCCGTGCGTTGGCATGGCGAGGCGCTGGGTGCCGTGTCGGCCATGACGCTTTGGAGCGTCGACCCGGCACGCGCCAGCCGCGCCCTTCGGCGAATGCAGTCCGAGATCGCGCGGATGGAGGCCATCTTCAGCCTGTTTCGACCGGCCAGCGAACTGTCGCGATTGAACCGGGAGGGGCGGCTCGAACGCCCCTCGCGAGACATGGTCGAAGTTCTCGATCTGAGCCGCCGGATCGCCGAGGTAAGCCGGGGGGCGTTCGACCCTACGATTCAGCCGCTCTGGGCCCTTCACGCCGGCAGCAGGGCACCCGATCCAGGATTGGTCGCGCGCGTCTTGCCTCTCGTCGACTACACGTGCCTGACCGCGCGCCGCAACGTCATTCAATTTGGTCGCCCAAACATGGCCGCAAGCTTGAACGGCATTGCGCAAGGGTATGTCACCGACCGGATCACCGAGTTGTTGGGCAATGAAGGTTTCGAAAGCGCGGTGATCGAACTGGGAGAAACCCGTGTCCTTGGCCAGGCGCCAGACGGCCAACCTGTCTCGATCGGGCTCGTGAATCCGAATGCACCTGCTCGCATTTCGAGCCAGGTGGCACTTGCCAACGCGGCGCTATCGGTCTCGGGCGGCTACGGCCAGATACTGCCGGACGGCACCGGCAACCACATATTCGACCCCCGCAGCGGTCTGAGCGCTGGGAGCTTGTCACAGGTTGCCGTGGTCGCGCCGAAGTCGGCCTTGGCCGACGCGCTTTCGACTGCGATTTGCGTCGCCGGGGAAGGTGCCGCACAGGCAATCCTGTCCACCGTGCCAGCCGCGCGGGCGATCCTGACCCGACCGGACGGGACCCGCCTCGAAGTCTAGCGCGTCAGGGCCGCAAGCCCGGCAAGCGCGATGGCGCGAAACATCGGGTCGTCCAAGGTTCCGGCCATCGCGACGGCTGTGTCAAGGTCGCCGGCACGCGCCTGTGCCAGGACCACAGCCGTCACCAATTCCTCGACGTCGGCGCGCCCGGCGAATTCCGCCACCAAGCCCAGTGCCCGATCGGTCTTGCCTTCCGTCGCCAATGTCACCGCGATGGCACGAACCGCATCGAACCGCTTGTTTCGATTGGCAATGCTGGCGACCATATCGAGCGCCGCCCTCGATCGTCCGGTCTTGGCATATTCGCGGGCGACGATCGCACGGGCACGGTCGAGATCCTCGATCACCGCGATTTCGGAGAGCGTTTCAACGCTGTCATCGTAGGCGCCCATCATGGCTTGCCGTTCGGCCAGCGCGGCCAGCGCGGCGCCATCGCCGTAGGCCTCCTGAATTGCACGCGCCATCTCCAGCGCGCCTTCGAAATCACCTGTGGCCGCCATGCCATCGGAAATTGCGACCATCGCTTCGTGATCGCCATAGGACGCCTCGATCCGCCGCGCCGTGGTCAGAGCCGCCTCGATGTTCCCCCGCGCTGCCTGCTCCGCCGCAATCCCGGCCATGGCGCGCGCCCGGCCGGCAAGATCGGGGACTGCGTGCGCCGTCTGCAATCCGGCTTCGATGTCCCCGCTCTGCGATTGTATCCTGGCAATTCTCGCCAGCGCTTCGTAAAACCAGTAGTGATCGAATCTGTCGCTGCGCGCGACCAGCCCGCTGGCGACCTTGAAACGGTTCTGATCGGCCGTGAACCAGTAATCCATGCCAATCCGCGCCGCCGCGTGAATCGCGGAGGGGATGTCGCCCGAGCGCGCCACCGAGACCGCGATCGCCGCCTGCGCCTCGGATCTGCGGAACGGATTGTTGATCGCCAATACGGTGTCGAACGCCTCGTCGATCCGATCCCGGGCCGCCTGCTCGATCGCCAGGGTTTCGAGCGCAAGATCCTTGGCCGAACGGTTGCGTGCGTCGCCAATCTCCATCGCGATCTCAAAGGCCGAGTCGAATGCGCCCTGCTGCGCGGCCGCCCGGACGATTTCGGCTTCGGCCTCGGCCATCGTTATGGGGTTTTCGATCAGTCCGGCCTCGCGAACGGCCTCTGCCAGACGCCCCAGTTCGGCCAACGCCGCTGCAATCGCGAAATGCGCCTCGTCGCGCTGCAATTGCCGGCCCAGATCCCCTGTCGCCCCCCGGGCGGCGCGCAGCAGGCAATCCGCAGTCGCGGGCGCACACGCAATCGGAGAACCGTGCACGACCATTCCACCGAACCCGACGAAAAGCATGCCAAGCACAAATGCTTGTCGGAATGCCCTCATCCCGGTTGCACCCGCTTTCGATTCCGTTGGTTGACAATAGCCCGAATTCGCGGCTCGCCGATAGATGACTGCAATCGGCAAGACTTTCGGGTTTGAAGGGGTTTCCCTTGGTTTCTGCGTGACTGCGTGAGTCCCTGCTGAAGGAGGCTGGCGAACATGGGATCGAGCCGGGAAGGCACAGGGCTTCGGACGAGTCCCCGACGGTGGTCCCTCGACGTGGCAATGGCATTGGACGTCAACTACGCAAGGTTCTGCAGATGGCCTTCGACCGGAAGGACAACGGCCCTGAAGACCTGACACCGATGCGGAAGCTGGCACTGAGCCTCGCGCGGCTGGCCAACGGACGGGGGGTGCCGTCGATGCCCGGAATTCCGAAGGCCGGCGGCAGCGGCGACTTGGTTCGGCAACTTGTCAGTTCCGCGGCACGTCTCCAAATTGATGCCGAGCCCCAAAGAATCCAAACGCGACGGCCCTGCCACGATCGGCCGGAGACCCATTGTCTTTGCCGCCCCTGCAGCTATGGTCCATTGAAAAGGCATGCACGCCAGGTGCGACATGAAGCCGTTTCTACCCGGTCTCGCCTTTGCCCTGGTCCCGGCGGCGCTCGCAGCTTGGGACGAAAGCGCAGTGGCGCAACTCAGGGACACAGGGCGATGCGAGGAATGCGACCTGACAAAGGCGGATCTCAGGTGGGCAGCGGTTTATGCCGCGGAACTGGGAGGCGCACCGAATCTTGTCGACGGCGTGCTGGACAGGTCCGATCTCTCGGGCGCGAATCTTTACGGCGCGAACCTCGAAGGAACAAGCCTGCGCAATGCCAACCTGACTGGTGCCGACCTGTCTTGGTCGGTCATGATCGGAACGGACCTCACCGGAGCCGACCTTACGGGCGCCAAGCTGACGGGCATTGTCTTCTGCGACACGATCATGCCCGATGGCAACAGGAACGATGCCCAGTGCTAGCGCGATCGTGCCGGATGCAGTCTGACATCTCATGGAACTCGCGCATTGGTTCATAGTCCTGGTGTCCGTTGGACGTGGTGCCGTTCCAGGGAGCTTCCCGACGCGAGCGGCATGCGATGCCGCGCTGTGGAACGAATTCGGCCGCGGCTGTTCTGCGGGATGCGTGGCGCACGAACATGCGGGCAGGCTCCAACCGGTGCTCGCGCGGGGCAGGGCGCGCGAGGTCATGCAGTGCCTGTCCCCCTCTGTCCCCCTGGACCAGCCGGCAAACCGGCTACGGTCAGAAAACTCGGGTTCCCATCAGTTGACGATGTTGTTCGGCAGCGGAAGCTGGGAGAGGCCGAGCCTTTCCGACGTGTATTCGTCCCTGACCAGTTTCGATACCCGCGCGGCGAAGTCGCGAAATGGGCTCACACTGTTCAGATGCTTGGGCATGGCCAAGGCAACGCTGCGAGCGATCTCCTCCAACTTGTAGAATCGGACGCGCCTGCGGACGTCGTCGGGAAGGTTGGGGATCACTGACATCGGGGTGTGGCAAGTCGCCAGACCGGCCGCAACAATCCGAACGGCCGTTTCATGCGTCATGCAGCCGAAATACGGGTGCGCACTGGGCAAGAGGTTCTGATACCAGTTCCGGGATTTCGCGGACCAGTGGGCAATATCGCCAATGTCCACGTACCGGTTGAGACACTCAGCGTGTCCAGATCCACCCTTGCCTGACAGACAGGCCCGGAAAGCATCCACCGGAACTGACGCGGGCACGGCCAAGACGATCCGGTCGTCGAACAAGCTAAAGGCGCTCAGCGATGCACGATGCGGTTCCAGCCGTTCGGCGCTGAGGACCGCAACGTTGACCTTGTGCATCATCAGTTTTTCGACCAGTTCAGCGGAGTTGATTGCCCAGACATGGTCAAAGCGCGAGATCTGCGGCACCGACAGGGCAATCTCGGCAACTCGTTCGATGAACCGTCCAGTCAGAGATGGGGTCGCACCAAAAGAGAGAGAAAGACCACTACCATCGAAGAGATCGATATGCTGAGTTTCAGCGGCATCGACGGCGGCAAGAATCCTCTCAGCGGAACTGGCCCAGTACATTCCGGCAGGGGTGAGTTCCGTTCGCGGGCTGCGTCGGCGGACAAAGAGCAGAACTCCGAGTGCGTCTTCCATCTTTGCCAACTGCTGGGACACGCTCGGCTGCGACATCCCCAGATGCCGGGTGGCGCGACTGATCGACCCGGCAATCGAAATTGCTCGCAGGATTTCCAGCTGTCTGAGCGTCACCTTCATGGAACGCGCGTCTTTCGCGTTTGGGGTGAGATCAGCGAAACCGAAATCGAAGCTTCAGGCAAGAGTGCACGTGGAGCCTTCAGGCTTCATGGATCCAAGGCCAAAACGCGTTCGTCTTGCGATTACAGGGAGTCAATCAAGATGCGCAGTTCGGTCAACCGACGCTCTTTCGTACCATGCGAATCCGGTCGGCATTGGGCGGATGCGTGCCGAGAAAGCGATTTCCCGGATCAGCGGCATCCTGAAAATAGAGCACGCCACGCAACGCGTCGAATCCAGCGCGTTCTGCAATCCTTGCGCCGAGGGCGTCTGCCTCGAGTTCGAATTCCTTGGAATAGCTTCTTGCTCCGATTGTCCCGCCGATATCGGCAGCTGCATCCAGGCCGTTCTCGTCAAGGCCGGCCGCAGCCCCGAAAATCGCTCCGATCAGGGTGCCTGCGAAAACCGATGACTGGGTCTGCAAGATGTGCTCCTCAATGTGGTGCGCCGCTTCGTGGGAAAGGGCGAAGGCCACTTCGTCCCGGTTCTTCATCACGCGGAGGAGCGACGCCGTGAAAATGATCACCGGACGTCCATCGCGCTGATAGGTCTGGTATGCATTCGGCTGCAGGTTTGGCCGCTCGTCGACCAGGATCAGGAAATCGCAGTTCAGGTTTGCCCGCGTCTCACGGCAAACCTGCTCAGCCACGGGCTCAACGCGCTGCACGACAGCGCGAAAGTCCTCAACGCCCTGAGGGGAGCCCGTGCGCTTGACTTTGGGCAATGGTTCGAGCTCCGGGCGCTGCATCGCGTCGGGAACACAGGCCGTCAAGACGATCATCGCGCAGACCGCAATGAAAATTCCGCGGTTCATCTCCAAGCCTTGATTCGCGTTTCTGACGCATGTTGATGCAGATCGCGCCA
The DNA here is from genome assembly GCA_009839535.1 of Boseongicola sp. SB0662_bin_57. Lineage (GTDB taxonomy): Bacteria > Pseudomonadota > Alphaproteobacteria > Rhodobacterales > Rhodobacteraceae > JAJEFO01. The sequence goes on from VXPN01000086.1 coordinate 20,937, forward strand.
GGCCTGCAACACGCTTGCCCGGTTTCTCCGTTCCGGGCCGGCATTCGCGGCACCCGCGCCCGATGCCAAGGCCCCGTCCGATCTGCATTCGGCTTCGTGGCGCCTCATCCGCAGGGTTGCCCGCCCTGGCCCAGACCGGGTCGTGGCGCGGCGGCGCGGCGCAAGCGGTCATTGATCGCCCGCCCAAGGTCTTGATCGGGGATCGGGGCTACGGCAATCCTCTCCACGCCCCTCGCATCTGCTTCGTGGAACGCCGCAAAGAGTCTGGTCGCCGCTTCCCTCAGGTCGCCGTCGTGCGAGAGGGTGGCATTTCCCTTGATGTCGCCGAAGCCCAAATGCCACTCTCCAGGCTCGGCAACCCGCGCATTCATTCGAACCAGACCGCTAGGCGCATAATGCGAGGCCAGCTGACCCGGAGAATCGACACCGCTTGAAACGTCAGCCGGCGAAGTGACGCGCGGGACGCCGTCCGGAACCACATAGGCACCTTCGCGCAGCACGACCGGTTCCTCGTCCCTGAGCCCGATGATCGTGGACTCGATCCCGGCGGAAGAAGCTCCATCATCCAGAACCGCGGCGATCCGGCCTCTCAGGCCGGTCATCACATGATCCGCCGTCGTTGAGCTGATCCTGCCAGACGGGTTAGCAGATGGCGCCGCAATAGGGCCGCCGAACGCTCTGAGAAGAGCCTTCGCGGCCGGCCATACAGGTACCCGAATCGCCACTGTCGACTGCCCTGCCGTGACCAGCGAAGAAATGCCGTTTCGTTCGCGCATGGGCACGACAAGCGTCAGGCCAGCGGGCCAGCCGTTCCTGATGAATGGCAGCACGGCCTCCGGGAATCTCGCGATCTTCCTCGCCCGGCCAATGTCCGACACGTGCGTGATCAGGGGATTGAAACAAGGCCTGCCCTTGGCCTCATATATTCCGGCAACGGCGAGCCCGTTCCGTGCGTCGGCACCCAAGCCGTAGACGGTTTCGGTCGGAAATGCGACGAGCGCGCCACTGGCGAGGAGTTCCGCCGCACGGGTGATTCCCGCCTCGTCAGCAGCAAGTCTCTCGGTTTCTTCGGGCATGTCCCGTGACTTCACGTTCTGATTGCGACTGACAATTTCCGCACGCAAGGTTGCAGCGCACTCGTTAACGACGCGTTGCCTTGATGCCAACCTGGATTCGCCGGAACGAACGCGAATGTCCTTCTGGTCACCCGTCAGCGACTTCCAGTTCATCCGGCAGAATGTAGTTGGATTCCAGGAAGTCAGTGACACGGAGAGGTTTGGAGATGCCACGCCCGACCTTGTGGACGCAATCCCGAGGGAGGGCGCGAAGCTCTGCGACGACGCCTTGGCGCCGCTCAACGCCACCGGAGACTCCCACCCTGCAAGGCTGGAGAACGGTATCGTGCGCATGTCTCCTGGATTTGACGAGGGGTTTCGCAAGATTGCAGAAGGCGGCTGGATCGGCTTGACCGCGGATCCAGCGCACGGCGGCATGGGACCGCCAACCACCCTTGGGTCGGCAATCAACGAAATGATGGCGGGCGCATGTCTGGCACGGCTGACACCCATAGCCAAAGCGTTTGGCAGCGACACTGGCGTTGCCGTGGCAAGTGAAGCGATGCAGGTCCATGGACTTGGTGGGCCGCAAGATGATGGACGACGGCGAAGCACTATTTCGACTTCTGGGCGAAGTGAAAGAAAGGGGCTTATATACTTGACAAAACCGCCCGTCCGGTCACCTCCGTCCCTGCACCCTGCATCGAACGAGGAGTCCGCGCGAACGATGACGACGGGAACGGGGACCGCGTGCGCCTGCGCCCGCGCTTCCCGCCCATCCGTCCGGGTTCGTGCACAGAAGAATGAAACGGGAACTTTTCGCTTGACAGGCAATCCCGGCGCATCCACGCTGCGTTGCAGGGACGCTCCCGGCGTCCTCGCCCCATCGCAGACCGGAGGAAAGACCGCATGGCCCGCGTCGCCACGCACAGGCAGGTCGTCTGCCGCCTGCTGCCGCAGAGGCGCAGCACCTGGCGGTTGCTCGAGCGGACGCTCGAGGACCAGCGGCAGCTCTGGAACGCCGCCCTGGAGGAGCGGATAGACTGCTACCGGAAGACAGGCAGGTCGCTGACCTATTTCGACCAGTGCAAGGCGCTGACCCAATGCAGGCGCGACGATCCCGAAATCGCCGCCTGCCCGGTGGCGATCCAGCGGGGGACGTTGAAGCGGCTGGACGAAGCGTACAAGCACTTCTTCCGGCGGGTGAGGAACGGCGAGACGCCAGGGTTCCCGAAGTTCAAGGGACGCTCCCGCTTCGACAGCATCAGCGTCGTCTCCGGCGTGAAGGTCCGGGACGGCATGCTGCACGTTCCCGGCTTCGGTCCCCTGGCCGTCCGCCGGAAGGGCGGCAACCCCTATCCGGACGGGAAGCCTGTCTCCGCCGTCCTGAAGCGCGTCTGCGGCAGGTGGACCGCCGTCGTCTGCCACGCAGTGGAGGTCGAGGAACCGGCGGACAACGGCCGCTCCGTCGGACTCGACCGGAACGGAGGCCAGGTCGCGGACAGCGACGGGGAGCTTCACGTCATGCCTGACATGGCGCGGCTGGAGGCGCGGTCCCGGAGGCTGCAGCGGAAGCTGTCCCGGCAGCGCAAGGCGAGCCGGCGGCGCGAGCGGACGAAGCTGCGCCTTGCGAGGCTGCGGCGAAAGATCGCCAACAGGCGTCACAACTGGCATCATCACGTGAGCCGAAGGCTGGCGGCGAAGGCGGGAACCGTCGTGGTCGAGGGGCTGGACGTGAAGGGGATGACGCGCTCGGCGAAGGGCACCGTCGAGGCGCCCGGCACGAAGGTGGCGCAGAAGTCGGGGATGAACCGCGTCGTCCGGGACACCGGCTGGACGGCGCTGAAGCGGATGCTGGACTGCAAGGCGGCGAACGTGATCGTCGTTCCCGCCAGGAACACGTCACGGACATGCCACGAGTGCGGTGCGGTCGAAGCCGCGAGCCGCAGAACTCGGGACGATTTCATCTGCGCTGCCTGCGGGCACGCTGCCCATGCCGACCTGAACGCGGCGAGGAACATCCTTGCGCTTGCCCTTGACGGCAGGGCGGGGAAGGACGAGGCGCCCAGGATTGGCGCACCTGCACGGCGAGAAGCGTTTGCGTTGGCAACTTCCACCGACCCGTGAAATCAATGCTTGCGACGGCCAGACCGTCAGTTCTGTCAAGTATATAATTCCCAAAGAAAGAGCCAGACAGGCACGACCCCGCGACCCAAAGCTGGCAGGAGCTTTCCGGGGCAAGCATTGAGTCACGGGCTATCCGGACAAGCCACCAAACGCCCGGACGTCAGTTCCCTCGGCGCGCCGCTTCCGCGTGTATTCCGCGAAGGCTCCTGGCACGACCTCGGGCTCCCAATTCAACAGCGCCTCTCGGTAGCTGGGGCGCGCGGAAACCCTGTCAAACCAAGACTTCAGATCTGGCGTCCTCTCGAACGGCCATCCCATGAGATTGAACCGGTGGAAGTTCGGCATCCATGCCACGTCGGAGAGTGAAAACTCGTCACCACCCAGATAGCTCCGACCATCCGACAAAAGATCGTCGAGATGCCGAAACCCCTCATTCGTCCGACAAACTGCAGCATCGATGCGTTCGGGGCCGAAACCCTTGGCAAAGTCAATTCTGAACTGCTTAAGCCAGTCGTTTTGATGGGTTCGCTGAAACGCCTCGGCATCTTCGGGTCCTGGAGGCGGTCTGGAGCGAAACAGGAACTCAAAGCTCAGCAGCTTCAGGTCCAACTGCGCCTCATCCGCCATTTTCAACAGTTCCGGCGACGCCGCTTTTGCCAATGGGCTGTCATCCCCGGCGACTTGCTGGATTATGTCAACGGACTCAATGAAGAGATGGCCGTCTTCCACGAGCGCGGGAACCAGCCCTTTCGGATGGATCGCCTGATACTCCTTCGTTGCGTGCTCGTTCCTTTCCAGGTCGATCACGTGGCTGACGAAGGGCTTGCCGGTTTCAGCCAAGACGATCCGCACACGTTGAGAGCAGCTAGACATCGGCGCGTGCCATAGATGGACGCCCTCAAGCGACTTCAGCGACGTGTCCGTGGGTTCGATTTCAGGCATCGTTCCTGCCTCATTTCCTGGTCCAAAGAATCACACCACGTCTGGAGGCAGCAAGATCAATCGACAGTGCTGACGCCCGAGGTGCGTCAGTGGTCACGGTCTCAAGTTCGCAATCGTCCTTCGGCGATTTCGACCCACCACGAGCACCCGTGAGGAATCGCGGCATCATTGAAATCATACGTCGGCTGGTGGACATGCGCCGTTTCGCCATTTCCGAGAAGGATGTAGGCGCCGGGACAGGCATTCAGCATGAACGCGAAATCCTCGCCGCCCATTGTCAGGTCGGCATGCCCGCAATCGCCCGCCACCCGTTTCGCGGCCTCGATGGCGTGGCCGGTCTCGACCTCGCTGTTCGCCATCGCGGGGTAGTTCCGGTGGTATCCGATCTCCGCCCTGGCGCCGAAGGCTGCCGCAGTCTGCAAGACGGTCTCGCGAATGCGCCTCTCCGCCATGTCCTGGATCTCTGGTTCCAGAGACCGGACCGTGCCCTTGAGCGCCACACGCTCGGGAATGACGTTGTAGGCCGTTGACGACGTCTCGAAGGACGTCACCGAGATCACCAACTGCTTGACCGGATCAAGATTCCGGCTCGTGATCGTCTGCAGCGCAAGGACGATCTGGCATGCGACGACGGTCACGTCTATGCCTTCATGAGGCTTCGCTGCATGCGCCCCGCCAGCCGCGATCGTGACATCGAAATGATCGGCTGCAGCGAAGAACTTTCCAGCCCGGATCGCAAACGTTCCGACATCCGCCTCGGGCCAGTTGTGCATTCCGTAGACTTCGTCGATGTCGAAGCGCCCGATCATGCCGTCGTCGACCATTTCGCGCCCGCCGCCGCCGCCCTCTTCGGCAGGCTGGAAAATGACCGCGACGGTTCCATTGAAGTTCCGCGTCTCCGCAAGGTACTTCGCGGCGCCAAGGAGCATCGCGGTGTGCCCGTCATGTCCGCATGCATGCATCTTGCCCGGCGTTTTCGACGCATAGGCCAGCCCCGTCTCCTCGTGGATCGGCAAGGCGTCCATGTCGGCGCGCAGGCCTACCGTCTTCCCCGAAGTTCGGGTCTTGCCATGGATCAACCCGACGACTCCCGTGCGTCCGATGCCTGTCACAACCTCGTCGCATCCGAATTCCTTGAGCTTCTCCTCCACGATTCCGGCGGTGCGATGCACCTCGAAAAGCAGTTCCGGATGCGTGTGGAAATCACGGCGCCACGCGGTGATTTCGTCATGCAGTTCAGCAAACCTGTTACGAATGGGCATCTTGCACCTCTTCAGTTCCTTCCTGCAACTTTCGGACTTTGGCCGGGAACGCAAGCCCCTCGCCCTCACGAGCGCGTCAATCGGCCCTGCATCGGAACCACATGCGTCACTTGAGGGCGACCGACACCAAGGCTAGGTATCGCGCATGTCACTCTGGGAATACGCCAATCCGAGGAAGTTCATGGCGACAACCGACCGTCTGGTTGGACCGCTGTTCCTTTTCGCCGCACTGTGCCTCGGGACCGGGTTGACCTGGGGATTCTTCTTCGCGCCGGACGACTTCCGGCAAGGCTCGGCGGTCAGGATCATCTACCTGCATGTTCCTTCCGCGATGATGGCGATCAACGCCTGGGTCATGATGCTGGTTGCATCGCTCATTTGGCTGATCCGGAGGCATCACGTTTCGGCACTGGCCGCCAAGGCCGCCGCTCCGGTAGGCGTGTCCATGACCCTGATGGCGCTCTTCACCGGCGCGGTCTGGGGACAGCCCATGTGGGGCAGCTGGTGGGAATGGGATCCGAGACTGACTTCGTTCCTGATCCTGTTCCTCTTCTACCTTGGCTACATGGCGCTTTGGTCCTCGGTCGAGAACCCGGACACCGCTGCCGACCTGACCAGCATGCTTTGCGTCGTTGGGTCGGTCTTCGCCCTCCTCTCACGCTACGCTGTCAACTTCTGGAGCCAGGGACTGCATCAGGCCGCAAGCCTCTCGCTGGACAGGGACGAGAACATTTCGAACGAGTTCTGGATGCCGCTCATTGTGTCGATCACGGGATTCGTCATTCTCTTCGTCGCGCTCGTCCTCTTGCGCACTCGCTGCGAAATCCGTCTGCGCCGGGTGCGCGCGCTTGAACTGAAGGAGCGCGTTTCATGATGCCGGATCTTGGAGCATACGCATTCGAGGTCGCCCTGGCATATGCGGGGTCGTTCGTGATCCTTGTCACCATCATCGGACTGAGCGTGCTGCAGGCCCTGCGCGCCAAGCGGCTCCTGGACGAAACCGAGCGCCGAATCTCCGATGCCT
>VXPN01000377.1 GCA_009839535.1 Boseongicola sp. SB0662_bin_57
CCGACGCCTCGCAACACTACATCAGGTGTTGCACTTCAGAGTGGAACGGGGGCTTGCAAAGCCTGGCGGGTCGGCCAAGCATTGGGCATGCTCCATCCATGCCTCGTGCAGTCAGACATCGACTCCTATCAGCGCGACGGAGTTGTTCTGGTCAGGGACCTCTTTGCCGATCACGTTGATGTCATTCGTGCGGGTATCGAGCGGAACATGGCGGAGCCTGGCCCTTATGCTGCCGAGAATCTAAAGTCAGGCGAAAGCGGGCGGTTCTTCGACGATTACTGCAACTGGACGCGCATCCCGGAATTCGAGGAGGTGCTGCGCAATTCTCCTGCCGCCGAGGTTGCCGCTGACCTCATGCAATCGGACACGGCGCAGTTCTTTCATGAGCACGTGCTGGTAAAGGAGCCCGGCACTTCGAAGCCGACGCCTTGGCATCAGGACGGGCCATACTACTTTGTGGCAGGACGACAGACCGTGAGCTTCTGGTCGCCGGTCGATCCGGTCATCGATGCCACGCTTCGTTGCGTGGCGGGCTCACATCTCTGGCCAAAGCCGGTTCTGCCGACACGTTGGCTGAACGAGGACAATTTCTACCCCGACGAAGAAGCCTACATGCCGGTGCCCGATCCTGACGCAGAAGGCATGGAGATACGAGAATGGCCGATGCGGCCGGGCGATGCGGTCGCGTTCAGCTTTGACATGCTGCACGGAGCCCGCGGCAATGTCTCGACTGGCCGTCGACGTGCATTCTCTCTCCGTTTCGTTGGCGACGATGCACGCTTTGTCGAACGGCCGGGTCGGACCTCGCCGCCGTTTCCCGGGCACGGAATGGTCTCCGGGGAGAGGCTTCGAGAGGACTGGTTCCCGATTGCCTTCTCGCGGAAAGGCATGAAAGAGGATCCGGCTGCAGCTGTCTCAGGCTCCGTATAGCGGGCGACGGAGCCACGAGACGGCAGGAAGAGAAGGCATGAATTCGTGCGTGGAGGCCTGATGCCTGATCGCGTTGGCAATTCCGCTCGCAGCAGGGAAGCGTTGCACGAAGGTTCGGTCGGACGACGTTGTCCGTGCGGAGGGACGCGTCGGTGGCATGATGCTCGGCGCGCGCAGACCGCAAATTTCGGCACTTTGACAGTTTCAGGCCCATCCACCATGGGCCAGGTTCATTGCACGACGCCGGTCACAAGGCCGAAGGCCGCCGGCGTGCGTGCTTGCCTGGGCTGACTCCGAGGATCGCTTGGTCTCGCGGGATTGGCCGCTAGCCGGTTCGGGCTCAAGTCTCGTGGGCGTGCTCAGGACCGCTTGTGTCTGCAGATTTTCTGAATTCAATGCGCTCGTCTGTCAGAAGAGGCTTTCCGTCCGGATAGAACTGTTCGCAGTAACGTCGGAATTTCATGATTTCGCCGTCCGAACGGCAGAGAAGCGGGCGGGGGCGGAATGTCTTTCTGCGCCAAATGACGACATCCTGCATGACGTCGTGTCGTTGAGCCGAAACCAGGATCTTGTTCAGGATCCATGTGCGCAGCTTCACGGGAAGGAAGCGCATTCCGGCAATCGGACGCTTCGGGCTCCGCAGAAGCCGCACTTGGCTGACCAATGTCACGTCAATGTCCGCACCGTCAATCGGTGTCGCGAGCACCCAAAGCCGAGCATCGAATCCGATCGAATGCTCGCGAATTTCGACGAAGGAGTACCCAAGCCCGTGTATGCTGGTGACAGCAGACACATCATACTTGAAGATCTCAAGGCCCGCGACGGCCCGCGTTCGCTTGAAATTGAAACTGCCCTTGAGGCCGGCGCCTTCGATCTCAAGCGGGCCCACCCTGCCGACACTGCCGTAGCCGTGCACGTATCGCAAATGTCCAAGGTCGACGGAGTTTTCGGTTGTTTCCTGCGGATGTCCTGCAAACCGGACGCTCCGGATCTCAACGCCGCTCCAATCGTGCCCGGACGGAGGTGGCGCCGGGATCTGCCATTGGGGCGGACGATCACCGATGCCATGCCAGGCAAAGATCAGGCCTGCGACCTCGCTCGTTTCGAATACCCGCAATCTGGCGGACTTCGGTGCGGGTGCATACGGCGTTGCGACACATTGGCCGGTCGCATCGTAGACGAACCCGTGAAACGGACAGACCAGGCAGCCATTGCGCACCCGGCCCCCGGCGTCGGGGCTCAGGTCGGCGCCTAGGTGCGGGCAGATCGCCTCTGCCACGCAGACGTCGCCTGCATCGTTGCACCAGGCCACTACTTGATTGCCGAGCCAGGTCCTTTGCAGGAGGCCAGACCTTTCGATCGTTTCGCGCGGTGCGATGAAATACCAACCTTCCGGGAACGGATTGAGCATAAGGCCCTCATACCTTCATTGTCTGTGTCATGTCTATCGGGATGACGGTCAAGCGCCAGGCGGCGCAACGGTCCCGATGTCGCGAACGAAGTGCCGAGGGATCCCCAAGCCCCGTTTCACGAAGGGAGGTCCGCTCATTGGCTTGCCCAACGTCGATTCGGGTGCCGCTGTTGACGTGAGATTCCCCCTGAGGCTGCAGCAATTCGGGAGAGCGATGCACGGAATCAGGCTGCGCGGAAATTGCGCCCGGTGCCGTGGGCTCGTGCAGTGGTCACTGTTTCTGGCAGCCCCGTTCATGGGAGCCGCCGAGAGGCCCACGCCCGCCATCCTATGCAGCGCCGCCGCCCTTTCGTCGGTGGCCCGCCCCGAGGGGGCGTCGCCTGACGTGACGGGGTGCATGCGGACTGGACAAGGGACGCGTCATCGGTGTGCAAGCCCTTGCCAATTTTCAGAATGGCCTTAATGTTTCGTAAATTTTGCAGAAAGCGGAAAATTTTGCAGCAAATCGTGGAAGCTATCGGACTGGCCATCGGGCTGCTTCTCGCGGCGGATGCGGATCTCCTCGAGATCGTGACGCTGTCGCTGTATGTCAGCCTCTCCGCGACGTCGATTGCCTGCGTTCTGGGCCTGCCCCTAGGCGCGATCCTTGCGGTGACGCGGTTTCCGGGCCGCGGCCCGGTCCTCGTGCTGATCAACGCGCTGA
>VXPN01000500.1 GCA_009839535.1 Boseongicola sp. SB0662_bin_57
TAGTCCTGGAACACCATCGCCAGTCCGCGGTCCTTGGGATCGAGGTGGCTGACCGGATTGCCGCCTATGAAGATCTCGCCCTCGGACACCGTTTCAAGACCGGCAATCATTCGCAGCGTCGTCGACTTTCCGCATCCTGAGGGCCCCACGAGAACCGTGAACTCGTTCTCGGCCATCTCCAGGTCGATGCCGTGCAGGACCTCAACGGCGCCGTAGCGCTTGGTGAGCTTCGACAGGCGAATTTCAGGCATCGAATCCCTGCATCTCCTCGGTGTCACAATTTTGTATACAAAAAGAAAAGCAAATATGCAAGTTTGCATTTCCGCCGCGATGCGTGTACTGAATCCGCGAGGGAAGGACTTGGCAAGGCATGTTGAAGAGCGCCACCAACCGCATCGACGGCCAGAAGCATTCGATGGCAAAGCGCATCGAACAGGCACTCCTGGAAGAGATCGGCACGGGCGACCTAGGGCCGGGCCAAAGACTGGACGAGACCGGTCTCGCAAGGCGGTTCGGGGCTTCGCGAACCCCGGTGCGCGAGGCGCTGTCCCGCCTGGCGGCACAGGGCATTCTTGTCCAGGGCGAGAAACGGGGCGTCTTCGTCGCCGAATACAGCCGTGAAGAGCTCAGCCAGATTTTCGAGGCCATGCACGAAATCGAGGCCGCATGCGCAAGGATCGCATCTCAGCGCCTTACGCTCCTGTCGAGGTCTGAGATCGAGGCGGCGCAGGCCGCCTGCGTGGCCGCTGCAGAAAGCGGAGACCGGCCGCAATACCTTCGCGCGAACGAATCATTTCACCTGGCGATATACCGTGCCACGGGAAACCCGTACATCGCCGAGATCGCATCCGAGTTCCGTCGACGCACCGGTCCCTTCCGGGCAAAGAAGTTCGAGACCCGCGACGATCTCCTTGCTTCTGCGCGGAGCCATGAGGAATTGATCAATGACATTTTCTCCGAGGATTCGGCAACGGCATCCCGGAGCATGCGCAGCCATATGACCGCGAGCTTCCTCGAAACGCTCAAGGCAAACTGACGCCAGGCGGCACAGGAGATTGGCCTTGTAAATGTGTCCCTTTTCATACTTTTGTGCACAGAATCTGAATCACTGACCACGGAGCGACCCCATGAGCGTTGCAGAGACGAGAATCTATCCCATAAACACAGGCTGGCTTCATGGGGACCTTGGGACCTACATTTTCTGGAAGGGGCCCGCAGGAAAGAAGAAGTGGCAGCCGGTCTACTGCCACTTTGTCGACACCGGCGAGCACAAGATCCTGATTGACACCGGGCTGCCGGACCAGGAGCGCGCCAGCAAGTATCACCACAACTGCGACAAGCGCGGCTGCCTGCAGGTCCACGAGCACCTGGAACGGAAGCTCGGACTGCATCCTGACCAGATCGACGTGATCATCTTCACCCATCTTCACTGGGATCACGTACAGAACATGAAGAAGTTCAGGAACGCGCGCTACATCGCGCCGAAAGCCGAGCTGGAGATGGCGTACAATCCGCTGCCTCTCTACTACCGCACCTACGAATGCGGCGTTCTTGGCATCGAGCCGGCCTATGCAGGTTGCGTCTTCGAGGCCGTGGACGGCGAATGCGAGGTGCTGCCCGGCATCACGATGTTTCCGACGCCGGGACACTCCGTGGGACACATGGCCGTGAGCGTCGCCACCGGTGCGGGCGACATCGTGGTTTGCGGCGACGCGATCTTCGAAGAGCGCAACCTGGAACCGAATCCGGCCGAAATGTGGCGCTACTGGGTGCCCGCAAGGTTCGTCAATTCCTATGACGGATGGAAGTCGGTTGAAGAGCTGGACAAGCGCGCAGACTACGTCCTGCCGTGCCATGACCATGCGGCGAATGCGCGCTCGGACGTCTTTCCCTACGAAGGCATGCCGGTTCGCAAGCGTCGACAGGCAATACCGGGCTACCAGTTCTATTTCGGTGACATGCCGGCCGGCGCTGCCGGAAGGGAGGCGCCTGCAATGGCGGCCGAAGACGTCGATGCTTACATTTCGAGCCTCGCAAGGCCCGAAGACATGGAAGACTGACCCCGCATGACTCGTGCCATCGAGAGCATCCAGGAGGTGGCAAGGGAATACGACGCCGTCGTTCTGGATCAATGGGGCGTGCTGCACGACGGCAGCGAACCGTATCCCGGCGCGGTGACGGCGCTTGAATCGCTGCGGAGCGCGCACGTGCGGCTTGCCGTCCTTTCCAACTCCGGGAAGCGGGCATCGAGGAACGAGGCGCGGATCGCCGCCATGGGGTTCGCTCCCGACCTGTTTGACCAGGTCATGACAAGCGGCGAGGCGCTTTGGCTGGATGTCAGGTCCGGTCGCGTGCCGGAACGGCGCTACTTTTTCGTCGAACGGGCGCATGGAGACGCGAATTCTTGGGCCGGCGGACTGGACGTCACGATCTGTGACGTGCCGGAGGCGGCTGAGGCAATCCTGATCATGGGGCTTCCCGAAAACGCCGCTGCGGAAGAGTGGCAGGATGTTCTGGACCATGCGATGACGGCGAACCTGACGGTCTACTGCTCGAATCCCGATCGTGCCAGCCCGCGCCCAGGAGACCGCAACACGCTGGCGCCCGGCACACTTGCCCACATGCACAAGGAGAAGGGAGGCAACGTGGTCTTTTACGGCAAGCCCCATCGTCACGCGTTCGAGGCTTTGGAGCATTCCCTTGGCGGGTCGCGCCTGTTGATGGTCGGCGACAGCCTGGAACACGACATTGCAGGCGCGCATGGTGCGGGCTGGGACAGCGTGTTTGTGCAAGGCGGTCTCCTGCGCGAGAATTTCATGGCAGGCGATGCGTCGGACATCCTGGCCGAACTCTGCGCTGCAGAGGGCGTGCCGCCACCCACGTACCAGATGGAGCTGCTGGCATGAGCGCGCATCTCGAACCTCCTGATTCCGATTTCCGCGCCCTTTCCGCCCGTCTCGGCAAGGACCCGCTTCAGGTCCAGGGTCCTGGGGGGAACACGTCCGTGAAAGACGGCGACGTCATGTGGATCAAGGC
>VXPN01000345.1 GCA_009839535.1 Boseongicola sp. SB0662_bin_57
CAAACGGAAATCCGGTCCGGATCGGGCCGCGACGTCGTACTTTAACCGCTTACTTGCGTTCGGCATGTTCGAACCAAAGGAACTTCTCGCCGCTCTTCCTGTTGAATCGGCGAGGGTCGCTGCCCCGCACGCCTCGCGGAAACCCGTTGTACCCCGTTGCCAAAACGACATGCCTGGCATTGACGATGACGCAACCGACACGGAAATGGGGATCTTCCGACCATTCGGAGACATGATCGCACAATCCCATGAACCGGGTGTGCCATATCTGTGAGTCCGCCATCCTGGGCTATTGTCTCCCGAACTTGCTGGCAGCTGTCGTGGCCGCATCAACTCTCGGAGCAATGGTGCCAGAAGACTCGTCCCCTTGTCCGCCGCAAAGGTCCTTGGCTGACGCGACAGGCGAGGGAGTCGGCGAGTCAGGCCCGGTTCTGAACCGGCTGATGAAAGCAGTCGAACTGCACATGAACTGCGGTGGAGTTCCCGTCATCGGGGCGCCTTCGATTTCACGAGGCCGGAATCCGGAAAGTCCCGAATCGCTGCAGGGTCCTTTAGCGGCGCGTCGCTTCGTGACCAGCCGCCGGGCTGGTCCAGTTCGCCGTCCGCGTTGCGGAAGGGATCGCCATTGAGCTTGAGAAACCGGGCATCCGCCGGAGACACCTCGTCATCGTATCGAATCGCGTCAACCGGGCAGATGCTTTCGCACAGGCTGCATTCGATGCACTCGGTGGGATGGATGTAAAACATCCGCTCGCCCTCGTAGATGCAGTCGACGGGGCAAACTTCCGTGCATGTCCCGTCCTTCACGTCGATGCAGGGGGATAGGATTACAAGCGTCATTGCCTAGGTTCCGCGCCAGACCGGAGTCCGCTTCTCCCGAAACGCCGCCACGCCCTCGATGGCATCCTCCGACGAAAGTGCGTCCAGCAATTCGTTGCTGTGACGTGCATAGGCTTCGTGGATCGGCAGGTGCGCCGTACCGCGGGCCACGGCCTTGATCGCCTTTGCGCTCAGCGGCGCGCAGGAGAGGACATCTGCAACCCAACGCCCGGTTTCGGCGTCCAGGTCTTCAGGCGGAACGACGGCGTTCACCACTCCGTAGGCGGCCATTTCCCTTGCGGACGCGCGCCGACCCGTCAGCATCATCCCCAGTGCAATGTTGCGGGGCAGAACCCGAGGCAGCATCACCATGCCGCCATCGAGGGGCACGCGCCCGACCTTCGCCTCCGGCAATGCGAACGAAGCCGTCTCGGACGCGATCACGATGTCGCATCCGAGCACCATCTCGAAGCCGCCGCCCAGAGCCAGGCCGTTGACGCGAGCGATCACTGGCACGGACATGGACGCTCTCAGCGAGATGTCGCGGAACCGGTTCTCGATGGTCCGCCGCCAATAGGCCACGCCGCTTGGGCCGTCGGCATCCTTGAGGTCGGCTCCGGCGGAGAATGCCTTGTCGCCAGCGCCGGTCAGGACAACGCAGCGGATGTCGGCATCCCCTTCGATCTCGTCCCAGATCCCGGCAAGCCGGTCCGCCGCAGCACGGTCAATCGCGTTCAGGCGTTCCGGGCGATCGATTGTCACTCGGGCGACATGACCGGAAATGTCCAGTTCAACGGTCACTGGGCAGGTTCCCTCGCAGGAGCGGTCGCCGCCAGCTCTTCCAGAACGTCGTCCGTGTGCTCTCCCAGGAGGGGAGGCCTGAATCGGACAATCAACGGGGCGTCGCTCAAGTGCACCGGTGATCCGACGAAGTTCACCGGTCCATGGCAGTGCGTCTGGATGGTGACCAGCATCTCGTTGATTGCGGTTTGCGGATCCTTCAGCGCCGCCCCGAGATCACGCACCGGTGCGCAGAGCAGGTCATGTTCCTCAAGCCTGCCCAGCCAATGCTCTGTCGTGTCTGTCGCCAGGACCGACTGGAAGCGCTCGTGGAGAAACGCCTTCGCCTTCCTGTGGCTTGCCAGGTCCGGATATTCCAGGGACAGGTCTTCGATGCCTAGCGCGCTGCACAAGTCGCGCAATGGATTTGCCTTGAATGCGCCAACGATGACTAGCGCGCCGTCCGTCGTTGCAAACAGGCCTGTCAGGGGCATTGCGGCCCAGTTCAGGACTTCGCCGTGCGCGTTCCATTGCGCCGCTTCCTGCATCTGCATCGCGATCATGCTGTCGTAGAGCGAGACCTGGACCTTCTGGCCACGACCGGTCCTTTCGCGCTGAAGAAGCGCGGCCAGCACGCCTTGGACAAGGTGCATCCCGGCTGTGTAGTCGCACAGCGTGGTGGGATAGATCGAACGCGGCACCGAGGGGTCCGACGTCTTTTCCATCACGCCGGTCAATGCCTGGGCGAGCACGTCCTGTCCGCCCTTGTGCGCGTAGGGGCCGGCCGGGCCGAATCCTGTCCCGGAAGCGCAGATGATGCCGGGATTGATTGCGCTGAGAGCCTCGTATCCCAAGCCGAGTCTCTCCATGACCCCGGCCCGGAAGTTGTCGACGACAACATCCGCGGTCCGAACAAGTTCGCGGATCGCCTTCCGCCCGACGTCAGATTTCATGTCGATCACGACCGACCGCTTGTTGCGGTTGAGCGAGCCAAAGACGACGTTGTTCTGGTCTTCCCTTGACCCGCCGCCGAAGAACTGGCGCGACAGGTCGCCCGAGTCCTGACGTTCGATCTTGATCACGTCGGCGCCGAAGTCACCCAGCATCTGCGTTGCGCAGGGGCCAAGCATCACTTGGGTGAAATCAATGACCCGCACGCCGCTCAAGGGAAGCAAGGGCGCGCCTGCATCGGCCTGGGAGTTCATTGTGCCACCATAGGTTCTTCGACCAGCGCGTTCGGGGAAGGGATGTCGCCCGGGTCGGCGCCTTGGGCCCGCATCTTCTTCTGGATGTCGCGATACTTCACGTGTCGCAGCGGCGTGTCTCCCTTGATCGCCAGCGCAGCGGCGATTCCTGAGGCCTCGCCCTGCGCCATGCAGGGCGGGATCTCGCGCGAGAGCTTCTGGGCTTCG
>VXPN01000167.1 GCA_009839535.1 Boseongicola sp. SB0662_bin_57
GCATCGGCCGCCTCGGTCTGCAGGTCCGCGGTGTCGAACTTGAAATAAGGCGGCCAGAACCCGGTGTCCTGGTTGCGGTACACCATGGCCTTGCCGTTGGCCTTGACCGTCTGGATGAACAGGACGTCCTTGGTGGGATTGGTCGTGCTCGTCGTGGCCCGGCCGCTCCAGAACACCGACGTCCAGTCATCGAAGTCCCGACGCTCCTCGTACGTGTTCACGATCCGCACGATGTCACGCTGCGGCAGGTTGTAGTGCAGGACTCCGACTGCGGCGAGCGCGACAAGAACGCGGAAGATCCAGCTTGCATAGGCCATGGCGTGTCCCCTCCCGCCTCGGAGATAAGGCGGTGCGCCCGCTGGACGCAAGGGCTTCACAGCGTCAGCGGTCCGTGTCAGCCTGACGAAGCCGACGGAACGACCGACAAGGACGGGGAAGATGCAGCCGGGACCGCGGAACCTGATGACCGACGTTGCCGGCATTGCCGTGGGCCAGGCGCAGGACGACCTCATCAAGACGGGGGTGACGGTCGTCGTCGGCGACGCCCCGATGGTCGCTGGCGTTCACGTCATGGGAGGTGCGCCCGGCACCCGGGAGACTGACCTCCTCGCGCCCGACAAGACCGTGCGGACGGTGGACGCGCTGACTCTCGCGGGCGGCTCTGCGTTCGGCCTGGCCGCCGCCGACGGAGTCGCGGCGGGCCTCCGTGCCGATGGGCGGGGCTTCGAGGCGGCAGGCCACAGGGTGCCGATCGTGCCGGCCGCCATCATCTTCGACCTTGCCAGCGGCGGCGCCAAGGGGTGGGACGAGAATCCCTATCCGGCCCTTGGGCGCGATGCTTATGCCGCACGCGGCCTGGACATGGAGCTCGGCAGTGTCGGGGCTGGCACCGGGGCGACCACAGCCGGGCTGAAAGGAGGGCTGGGTTCTGCATCAGCCGTTCTGCCCTCGGGCGCAACCATCGGCGCCTTGGTGGCTGTCAACGCGGTCGGTCAGGCAACGGTGGGCGAAGGACCGCATTTCTGGGCGGCGCCCTTCGAGCTGGACGACGAGTTCGGCGGCCTCGGCCCGGCACCAGGCCTCGCACCGGCGCCGCAGACCAAGCTCGACAGCCCATCGAACACGACGATTGCCGTGGTCGCGACGGATCTTGCACTTGCCAAGGCGGACGCACAGCGCATGGCGACCGCCGCGCATGACGGCATCGCGCGCGCCATCGTTCCAGCGCACACGCCCTTGGACGGTGACCTCGTCTTCGCCGCGGCAACAGGCCTCCGGGAAACGGCTGAGCAGGACCTTCTTCATCTCGGGCATGCGGCTGCGACATGCCTTGCCCGGGCGATTGCGCGCGCAGTCTTTCACGCTCGGCCCGCAACCGGAGACATCTTCCCGACATGGCAGGAACGGTTTGCTTGAGAACATGTCACCGGATCGCAAGCGCGGCATGGCGTCCAGTACGACCTGTCCATGGTCGGCACTCGCCATTGTCTTGACAGCGCGTAGCGGGGAATGCCAAGGCATCCGTCGAGTGGGAGGATCTTTGCATGGGCCAGCCTGACGTCATCGTGATCGGAACCGGCGTGATCGGCGCCGCCACGGCTTTCGAGATCGCCAAGACGGGAAAGTCGGCCCTGTCGCTCGACCGGAACCGCAGGATCGGCCACGGCTCCACCGCCGGATCCTGCGCCATCATCCGGATGCACTATTCGACCTATGACGGCACGGCCTTTGCCTGGGAAGGCTACCACTACTGGCGCGACTGGGCGGAGCACCTGGACCTCCCCGCGTCCGAGGATCTGGCAAGATTCGTGGAATGCGGCTGCCTGGTGATGAAGACGGAGATGAACGGATTCCTGGAAAGGCACATGGAGTTCAGTTCCTTGCTCGACTGCCCGTTCGAGGAATGGAGCCCGGGCGAGATCGAGGAGCGCCTGCCGATCTACTCGCTCGACAGCTTCGCGCCGCCGAAACGCAGCGACGAGGCCGGCTTCGGGATGACGAACGGGGACACGCTCGCCGGCGGCGTGTTCTGGCCGCATGCAGGATACGTGACCGATCCGGCACTGTCCGCCCAGAACCTCGCAGCCGCCGCCGCTCTGCACGGAGCGGGGACGCGTCTTGGCGTGGAGGTCACCGACATCCTGAAGGAGGCTGGCCGGGTCAGGGGCGTCAGGCTGGCGGATGGCGAGGAAATCCACGCTCCCGTGGTCATCAATGTCGCGGGCCCGGGATCCGCCGCAGTGAACGCAATGGCCGGCGTCACGGAGGAGATGACCATTGCGACCCGACCGCTCAAGCAGGAGGTCGTGCATGTTCCTGCACCTGCCGGCTTTGACTTTGAAAGCAACGGCACCATCGTCTCCGACAGCGACATCGCCTGCTACTGCAGGCCTGAAAGGGGCAACCACATACTCGTGGGCAGCGAGGATCCGGCATGCGACCCCCACGTCTGGGTGGATTCGGACACCGAGTATGACCGGAACTTCACCGATCAATGGACGACGCAGGCCATGCGCTATGCCCAGCGCGTGCCGACTCTTGGCATTCCGTCGACGGCGAAGGGGGTGGTGGATCTCTACGACGCCTCGACCGACTGGATACCGATCTACGACTCCTCCAGCCTTGGCGGCTACTACATGGCGTGCGGATCCAGCGGCAACCAGTACAAGAACGCGCCGATCGCGGGCAAGATGATGGCGGCTCTCGTGGACTACTGCGAGGCGGGCAACGACCACGACAGCGACCCGCTGACGTTCAGGCTCCCTTACATCGAACGCGACATCGACGTCGGCTTCTATTCCCGGAAGCGCGAGATCAACAAGGAATCAAGCTTTTCCGTTCTCGGCTGACCCGCGTCGAGAGCCAGGTCCCGCGCAATCCCATGGGGCACGTACACAACGCGGAATCCGCGTCTACGCAGACCAACGTCACGAATCGGGAGTGATCCGGATGAGCGCGCCGTCGCGGGCGTCGACAAGCAGCAGGATCGCGCCGTCCCTG
>VXPN01000280.1 GCA_009839535.1 Boseongicola sp. SB0662_bin_57
CCTCGGTCTCCTGGTTGACGAAGCCCGAATGGCGCTGGCTGAACGTCCCGCGCGTCGAGTCCTGGCCCGAAAGCCGGACCGGAATTCCCTCCGCCAGGAGCGACCCGAATGCCAGCGCCTCCCCCGTGGCCCAGTCGAGGTCCTTGCCGGCCCTGAACATCCCGCGCCTGGCTTCCAGCAGGCGGTCTACCGTGCGGTGAAGGGGGAAGTCCTTGGGCGCCGTTGTCAGCGCGCGCCCGATCTCCGTCATCCTGGACTTCGTTATCGCGGTCTTTCCGCGCTGGTAAGTCTTGCCTTCCTTGTCGAGATGGCTCCAGCGCCCGTCCAGCCAGTCGGCCTTGTTCGGCCGGTATGCCTTGCCGGCCTCGAACTCCTCGTTCAGGCGCGCCTGGAGGGCCGCCTTCATGTCCTCGATCTCGCCCTCGGGAATGAGTCCGTCCTGCACGAGGCGATCCGTGTACAGCGAAAGCGTCGTCTTGTGGTTCTTGATCCGCTTGTACATGATCGGGTTGGTGAACATCGGCTCGTCACCTTCATTGTGCCCGAAGCGGCGATAGCAGAACATGTCGATCACCACGTCCTTGCCGAACTTCTGGCGGAACTCGGTCGCGACCCGCGCGGCGTGCACGACCGCTTCCGGGTCGTCGCCGTTGACGTGGAATATCGGCGCCTCGACCATCAGCGCGATGTCGGTGGGATAGGGGCTTGAGCGGCTGAAGTGCGGCGCAGTCGTGAAGCCGATCTGGTTGTTCACGATGATGTGGATCGTGCCGCCGGTCTTGTGGCCCCTGAGGCCCGAGAGACCGAAGCATTCCGCAACGACGCCCTGGCCGGCGAAGGCGGCGTCTCCGTGGAGGAGAATCGACAGGACCCTCGTGCGTTCCGTGTCGTTGATCTGGTCCTGCTTGGCGCGGACCTTGCCGAGCACGACCGGGTTCACCGCCTCGAGATGGCTCGGGTTCGCGGTCAGGCTCAAATGCACCGTGTTGCCGTCGAACTCGCGGTCCGAGGATGCGCCGAGGTGGTACTTGACGTCGCCTGAGCCGTCGACTTCGTCGGGCTTGAAGCTGCCGCCCTGGAACTCGTTGAAGATCGCGCGCAGGGGCTTGCCCATCACGTTCGCCAGGACGCTCAGCCGGCCCCTGTGCGGCATGCCGATGACGATCTCCTCGACTCCGAGAGCGCCACCCCGCTTGATGACCTGCTCCATTGCAGGGATCAGGCTCTCGCCGCCGTCGAGGCCGAACCGCTTGGTGCCGGTGTACTTGACATGCAGGAACTTCTCGAATCCTTCGGCCTCCACGAGCTTGTTCAGGATCGCCTTCCTGCCGTTCCGGGTGAACGCGATTTCCTTGCCGAGGCCCTCGATCCGCTCCTTGAGCCAGGATGCCTGCCCGGGGTCGGAGATGTGCATGTACTGCAGGGCGAAGGTGCCGCAATAGGTTCGCTTCACGAGCGCGACGATCTCGCGTATCGAGGCCGTTTCCAGCCCGAGGACGTTGTCAATGAAGATCTGCCGGTCCATGTCGTCGTTGGTGAAGCCGTAGGACCTGGGATCGAGCTCGGGGTGCGGCTCCTGGTCGCGCATGCCGAGGGGGTCAAGGTTCGCGACGAGATGGCCTCGGATCCGGTAGGCCCGGATCAGCATGAGCGCGCGAACCGAATCGAGCACTGCGCGGCGCACCTGTTCGTCCGAGAGCCTGATGCCGGCTTCCGCAGCCTTGGCCGTGATCCTGTTTCCGGCCTGCTTCTGTGCGGCGGGGCCGAGATCGCCCCACTGTCCGTCGAGCGCGGCCGTCAGTTCGTCGCTGGGAGCGGGCGGCCAGTCGGACCGCGCCCAGCTCGGTCCGGCCGCCTCGGCCCGGGCGTCCGCCTCGGCGTCGCCGAGCTCGCGGAAGAACTGGCGCCAGCCCTCGTCCACCGCGTTCGGATTGCCGGCATAGCGCGCGTACAGCTGTTCGACATATGCGGCGTTGTGGCCTTGAAGGAAGCTGGACGCCTTGAAGATGTCATTCGGGGATTGCTCGGTCATCGCAAACCTCCAGGTCGGATGTGAAGCTTCGGGTGGAGATTGACGCTCGGCCAGGGCCCGGGGCCCGCCATGGCGGATGGTCCGTGAGCGTCGGGCGGAACAGCGACGTGCCGCCCGAGAGGCAGGATGCGGTGCAGCAGGGCCGGAAACCTCGTGCCGCGTGCCATGACTACCCAATCGCCTCCAGCATTGCCTCGCCCAGGCCGGACGGGCTGTCCGCAACGACGATTCCGGCGGAGCGCATGGCCTCGATCTTGTCCTCCGCGCCGCCCTTGCCGCCGGCGACGATGGCGCCCGCGTGACCCATGCGGCGGCCCGGAGGGGCGGTCCTGCCGGCGATGAACCCCGCGACGGGCTTTGCGCGGCCGCGCTTCGCCTCGTCCTTGAGGAACTGGGCCGCGTCCTCTTCGGCGCTGCCGCCGATTTCGCCGATCATCATGATCGACCGGGTCTCCTCGTCGGCAAGGAACCATTCCAGCACGTCCACATGCTCGGTTCCCTTGATCGGGTCGCCGCCGATGCCGACGCAGGTGGACTGGCCGAGTCCGACATCCGTGGTCTGCTTCACGGCCTCGTATGTCAGCGTGCCGGACCGCGACACGACGCCGACGGAGCCCTTCTTGTGGATGTGGCCGGGCATGATGCCGATCTTGCATTCCCCGGGGGTGATCACGCCGGGGCAGTTCGGGCCGACAAGGACGGACGTGCTGTCCTGCAAGGCGCGTTTCACCCTCATCATGTCGCGCACGGGAATTCCCTCGGTGATCGCCACGATCACTTCCATGCCGGCGTCGATGGCCTCGAGAATGCCGTCCGCGGCAAAGGGAGGCGGCACGTAGATCGCCGTCGCGTTGGCGCCGGTCGCGGCGCGCGCCTCGTGAACCGAGTGGAATACCGGCAGGCCGATGTGCTCCTGGCCGCCCTTGCCGGGGGTCACGCCGCCCACCATCTTCGTGCCGTAGTC
>VXPN01000422.1 GCA_009839535.1 Boseongicola sp. SB0662_bin_57
AGTCCTCCGCAATCAGCATGCGGACCTCCTTCACGAAGCTTGATCGTCCCTCGTGCAGCTCGTCGAGTGTCATTTGCGCGGCCACGGAGCGGAGCGCATCGACAAGCTTGCCTTCGACGATTTCGCGGAGCTTGTCGGCGGTGAAAGTGCGGTCGCCCAGCGTTTGCGCGGCCTTTGCCACGGCTTCCGCATCCGCTTCCACGGCAACGGAAAAGCTCGCCCCGATGTCGACGCGCAACCGATCCTTCGTGATCAGGCTGTCCTCGCCAGAACGCTTCACCTCCAGGCGCAGCGTGCGCATGTTGACTTCGGTGACCTCATGGAAGTAGGGCAGGGCGATCGCTCCCCCGGCCATGATCACCCGCTGGCCGCCGAGTCCCGTTCGGATCAGGCTGGTTTCCCTTGTGGCCTTTCGGTACAGCCGCGCAAGAATCACGATGATCAGAATTGCCGCAACAATGAGCACAATGGCGGTGGTCAGAATGCCGGACATGGAGACCTCCTTCGTTGTAGTTCGGATGCATTGACGAAACGTGGCATCAGGTTGCCCGTGCCAACACGAAGTCATACTCGACGCAATAGGCCGGTGACGGAACCTTCTTTCCGTCAGGGGCTCGCTGGTCGGTCCTTTCGACAAACGGCATGATCAGGGACTGCTTCACGCCGAACACCGGGTCGCTGTCAAGATGGCGGTCGCCATCCAGGAACAGCATCGTGGTCAGGCGCCGGTATCCAGGCGCCTCGACGCGGACATGCACGTGCGCCGGTCGCATGATGGAACGGTTCGAGACACGGAGCAGGTCGCCCACGGTGCCGTCGTCCGGAATCGGGTAGCTCTTCGGCAGGATCGAGGTGAACCAGATCCGCCCGTGCGCATCCGAGCGAAAGAGCCCGCGCATCGCCGGATCCTTCTGCTCCGGCAGCATGATGTCGTAATGGCCGTCATCGTCCGAATGCCAGATGTCCACGCGCGCGCCGGCGACCGGTTGTCCGTCGGTGTCGATGACGCGGGCATTGAAGAACATCGGCTTGCCCTTGATGCCACCGGAAATGTCCTCGCCGTTCTCGAATGCCGGGCGATCCGCGACGAAGAACGGGCCCAGCACGGAATTTTCCGTGGCCCCGCTCGGAAACCGGTTGTTGATCAGGTCGACCCGGGCGGTCGCGCCGGTCACGTCGGACAAGAGCACGAACTCCTGTCGTCCGCCTGTCGAGAGATGGCCGGTCCTGGTCAGGAATTCGATGCCGTGCTCCCATTCCGCTTCCGTAGGCTGCACCTCCTCGAGAAACGCATGAAGATGTCGCGTGAGTGCGGACAGAACCTGTCGCGCACGTGGATTGCTGGTGCCCTTCATTGTCGCAAGGACCGCTCCCGTAAGGCTTTCTTCCCGGATGTCGCGTCCGTGGCCTCCAATGGTCTCGCTTCGTGCCGCGCTTTCCGATTCCCTGGACGCGGCGTCCGGGTAGTGCTCCATGACATGCTCCGACGGGAGACTCCCGGGCCATCCAATCACGGCCTCCTGAAACGAGGGACGCTCAAACAGGCGCGCGGCGTAGGCACCGACCCTGTCATGCACGGTGTCGTTCAGCGCGTGACCGCCTTCCCAGGCAAAGCCCATTCCAAGCCACTTCATGCGCCACAGGCTTGCGGTCCACATGATGTCGGCCATCGTGAAGGCATCGCCGCAGGCCCACTCGCGGCCGTCGGCAAGACGCCCGTCCAGCTCGGCAACGGCCTTCAGCACTTCATTCGTCGCGGTGCGCATCATGTCCGGCGAAGCAACGAAGCGGCGGGCGGCGGCCTCTTTCCGGATCTTGGCGTCATAAGCCCCGGTCAGGCGCGGATGCCCGACCGACAGGGAGCGGCCTTCCATCAGCTTCATGATCTTGTAGTCATGTGCACCGGTCATGCTCGTCCTGAGCGCTTCAGGTCGGAAGTCGCCGTCGGGATGCGCACCATACAGGATCGCGACGTGCGGGGTGCCGTCCACGACCTCGATTTCACGTTCGATCTCTCGGCGCAGGCTGGCCGGCATCAGTTCCGTGCCGCCCTGCCAGGCACGATCAACGTGCTGACAGATGGCAACGCTGTCCACATGGACCTGACCTTCTTCGTGATCGACAAGGGTCGGCACGGCCGCCGGGTCAAATCCCTCGGCATTCATCGATGACCGTCCTGTGTAGCCGTCCACCATCTCCCGCCCCTTGCCGCCCTGCATGCGCAGGCGAACGTAGTCGGGATGACAGTTCTCGAGCACGGGCGGCAGGATGCCGATGTCGTGGCTCATGAAGGCCGCGCCCTTTTCGAAGAGGCAGGCGCGCACCTTGTGCGAGCAGATGGACAGGGCGAAGTGATAGAGCTCGAATCGCGCAGACCCGCTTCCGACCTGCCGATTGCGCTCGGGGTCGATCAGAGGCGAATTCGCCGCACGGACGTAGTCGGTCAGGTTCCTTTCCGGCATCACGCTCTCCCCAGGATTGTCTTCATGACACGGGTCAGGTCCGCCGTCGGTTCGGCGCTCAGCGACTGCGCCCGCCAGCCGACATGGCCGTCCGGGCGGACCAGAACGCAGCCACTGTCGGAAACCTCGGACTGCACCGCCCAATCCCCGAACGTGTCGTTGACTTCGCAGCCCGGTCCGATCTGGTATGCACGCACATCCACTTCAGTCTCGGCGCCTGCCCGCGCAGCAGCCTCGATCCATCCGGCGCCCGAAACTCCGGTCAGGAGAACGAAGCGGCCACGGCCCACCAGATCAAGTGTCGAGACCTTTTCCTGATCGACGTCCAGCCAGACATGGGGAATGCGGGCGCCGGGCCATGTCGTTGCGTGGTAGTAGAGTTCCCGGTCGCGCGCGTACTCTGGCTCGGGCGTACCGTCCGGAACGATTGCCCGGCTCGCATAGCGCTGTCCCATTTCCACCCCGTGGCAATTGAACTCGTAGCTCTTGTGCCTGAAGTACTTGT
>VXPN01000323.1 GCA_009839535.1 Boseongicola sp. SB0662_bin_57
CCAACTTGTCCACAGCCACCTCCCGGTTCCTTCCTGATTCTCGAAGCATACGAGGGTGGGATCGAGCGCCTCGCCCGGGGCGTCTTCGTCCGTCCCAGGAAGAGCCGCTTCGTGGGCAGCGTCGTTCCGGGCGTCGCCGAGGTGGTCCGTGTCATCGCCCGGGACAACGGCGAGACCGTCCAGGTGCACGGCGCCGAGGCCGCCCGGCGCCTCGGCCTCAGCACCCAGGCCCCGACGACGCCGGTGTACCACACCAGCGCGTCCAGCCGCACGATCCGCATCGGCAACGCAACGGTCCGGATGGTCCACACCTCGAACCGCCGCCGGCTTCAGTTCGCCGGCGAGGCCGCCGGCCTCGCGCTGGCGGCACTCTGGTATCTCGGGAGGGGCAATGCGACGCCGGAAGCGGTCGCCAGGATCGAGGCCGCGATCGGTCCGGATGCGTTCGCCAGGCTCCGCTCGGCCGACATGCCGGCCTGGATGGCCGACGCGCTCGACGCGGGGGCGGCCGTACGTGGCTGACGCCTTCCTCACGCTCGCAGCCGCGGACCGGTGGGACATCCTCCAGACCGCCGCCGCGCGGTCCGGGCGGCCAGCGGTCATCCTGGAGAAGGACGTCTGGATCTGCCGGGTCCTCCAGGTCCTGTTCTCGATCCCGGACCGCCACCCGATGGCCTTCAAGGGTGGCGCCTCGCTCTCCAAGGTCTACGGCGTCATCGATCGCTTCTCCGAGGACGTCGACATCACCCTTGACTGCCGCGCCTTCGCCGAGGGGTTCGATCCCTTCGCGCCGGGCTTCAGCCGGTCCGCGATCCGCCGGTTCGGCGACCGCCTCAAGTCACGCGTGGAGAGTTATGCCCGCGATGTCGTCCGTCCCGCTCTCGAGGCCACGGCCGATGGGCTCCCGGCGCCGGGCCGGCCCGCCGTCCGCACCGGCGTGGATGGACGACGTACTCCGGCATTGCGCCGACATGTGCACCGGTTTCACCGGTCGGCTCGCATTCGGCCAATTCCATCTGGCCGAAGGAACCGGCCGTGGTCATTCAGGCCGTCTTCGCTGGATCATGTTAGCCATGAGCCGGAACCCGCCGGGCACGAGCTTTTCCATCTGGTGATGCAGGACCAACGACGTGTGGACGTGCCGCCCTCGACCGATGTCCGCCGCCAGCAATGCACCCCAGTGCGGTCGTTCGCCCGGATCCGCCATCTCGATCAACGGGCGATAGGCCCGGTCCCAGGACTTCGCGAAATATAGGCCCCTTTCCTTGTGCCAGCCCGCCCAGTCATCCGGCCCGATCCGGTTGGGGTGCACCAGGACCGGATGAGTCGGATCGAGATGGGCGACGTCCGACGTCTCGTCAGTCACGCGCCAGCGAAGCGAAGGCTGGCCGATTTCCAGCCTTTTCGGCGGAACGGTTTCGGGATCCCAGTTGTCCCACGGCCGATGGTAGAGAGTCACGAGCGTCCCGCCGTCTCGGATCCAGCGATGCAGGGCGGGCATGGCCCGAGCGAGGCCCGGGCGCATTTTCATCGCGAATATCCCGACAACGATCGTGTCGTACGGCCAGAACGCCGTCTTTCGCAATTCGTCATCGGACACGGCCGTGACGTCCGCTCCGAGTGCGGCGAGCCAGTGGTCGACTCTGTCGTTTCCGGAACCGATGTAGCCGACACGGACTTCAGGGACATGCGCCGAAAGAACGCGAACCCGCAATTCTGTCCCGCGATAGAATGCTGTTGCGGCGATATGGGGATACGATATCCGCCGGACGGTGGTGGCGGGCCTGCCGTCCAGATGCAGTGGAATGGAATAAAGGCCCTCGTCGGCGCTTTCCGGGGCCGTGAACGCGAATCCCCCGTCCGCAATTGCGAGATTCCAGCCCGGGGGCAGGTCGAATTCCGCGTCCGCAGTTTCCGGGTGCACGTCAGCGACGGCCACCTCGAACCGCCTCGGGTTCGCGGCAAGGTTCACGACCGCCGAATCCGGCTCGAGCCGGGCAGTGCGTTCCGGCAGGATGACCGGCGGGTCGTCGAGTGGAAGACGGCAGTTCGACCGGATGCCATGGGACTCGATGTCCAGTGACAGCATCGGCGCGGTTGCCATCATTGGATCGAAACGGTCCCGGTAGGGATCGGTCGAAGCCGCCTCCGGGCCGACGCGAAAGGTTTCGTCCGCGACCTTGCAGCCCGGAGAGGGTTCGACCACCGCGTGAACGCTGCTTGCCGTTCCTGTCCGTTGCTCGAGCGAAATCGTGGTCCTGCCTCCCGGATGCAGCCATCTTTTCCCGAGGCGCGCACGTGCTTCGACGCCGAGCGCGATCCGCCTGACATGCCCCAGTTGCGTTTCCTTGGCAGAGAGGCGGTGCAGGATTTCGCCACGCAGGTTCACGGGGCAGGAATCCCGGGCGGCGCGGATGCACTCGAGTGCCCGCGCGGCGGCTTGAGCCACGGAATCGAAGTCGGGAAACGCGGACACGGTCTCGTCGAGCGCCCGTCCCGCCGATCGCAGGGGATCCGCGATCGGGTCCGCGCCGTCAATTTTCGCGAGGTCGTTGACCGTCGCCGGAAGACCTGATGCCGGTGACCTGTCCGGGCCCGTGACATGGCTCTCGACCAGGTGCAGCGGCCAGTCCCGTTCCTCGCCCGCAGCTATCCACCGGCCCATGCCCTGGGATCGGTGGAACGACCGCGACTGCTGGCCGATCCGTTCCCAGCTCCAGCCGCTGACCGGATCGGCGCCCCTGCCGGGCACCACGACCGTGGCGGGCGGCGGTCCGACGTCGTCGTCATACGAGCGGCCCGCACCGGACCATGCAGGGAGGTAGAGCTTCCTGACCTGCCACGGCGCCAGGTTGCTCGGATAGTTCCGATCGGCCGCGGCGGCCATGACCAGCCGCGCGGATTCCGTCATTGCCCTGTGGTGCCCATGCTGGCCGGGAACGTCCAGGAAGGTCGGGCAGAT
>VXPN01000361.1 GCA_009839535.1 Boseongicola sp. SB0662_bin_57
CCGGTCTCTCCGCCATGGCCGAAAATGTCCGTGAGGCTCTGAACCGTCACGAAACCGATCATGCCGAGTGCGGCGAGGCGGGTGAACAAGCCGATGACCAGGAGGCAAGGAAGCACGAATTCCGCCCATGTTCCGGCGAGGATCACAAGCTTCTGGAAGATCGTTGCCTGGCCGATGTCATAGAGCACGGCTTCGGCTTCCTTGGGGAAGATCTGCGCAAAGGCATTGAAGCTCGGCGATACCAGATTGATCAGGCCTTCGGGAATCTTGGTCAGCGCGGAGTTGAGGTAGTAGACAAGCAGGACCGCGGCAAAAATGAAGCGCGCCAGCGTGGTCAGGACCGGCGTGGATGCCGGTTCGATCAGCGCAAGCAGCCGATCCGGCAGCAGCAGTATGTTGCTGGACATGAAA
The DNA here is from genome assembly GCA_009839535.1 of Boseongicola sp. SB0662_bin_57. Classification (GTDB taxonomy): domain Bacteria; phylum Pseudomonadota; class Alphaproteobacteria; order Rhodobacterales; family Rhodobacteraceae; genus JAJEFO01. Next base: position 412 of record VXPN01000361.1, read on the forward strand.
GCTATCCTCCGATTTCGATCAAGGTTTTCATTTCGACCAAGAGGGTGAGCACCACCGGCAGTTCAAAGTTCCGGGATGCTTCTGATGCCTTGTCCATTGCATCCCCGAATGTCGCACCCGTCAAGAGCGCATTGATGAATTCCGCTCCGCCTGGAGGCAGCAGTTCGGGAACCGGATCCAGGTCCGGCCGGGCGACCAGCACGTCTTCGGCGGCCATTTCCGGGCTCTTCGCGTCTTCCTCTACGTTGAAGCGCCAGATGGAGAGGATCGGCCAGGGCGACCGCACCAGTCGCAAGGAGGAGGCAAGCCTTATGCGGGAGCCGATCAACGTCTCGGGCGGCAACGCTTCCAGTTCCGCAGGGCTGATCGGGTCCGCGTCAGCCGCGTGATAGCTTTCCCGGATTGCAAGTTCGAGCCGTGCGACGTCCGGCAGGTAGCTGGTTTGCCTCGTTGGTTCGAAGTCGGCCAGAAACGAGGGCATGTCGGCCCCGAAGTGCATCATCAGCGGTGAACGCGGCGGATGACGGCGCAGGTACGCGGAGGCAAGCAGCTTGAAATTTTCCTGCCCGACCAGTTTGCGGATGACCGGAAAGCCCACTTCGAGCGCTTCGGTCAACGAGACGGTGACGTTGTTGCGATAGACGTCGAATCGGCGCCCGGCCGATCGGCCCTTGCCGTCGCTCAGGCCATCCGGGCGTGCGGCTTCCGGATCCAGAAGCGCTTTCCGAAACGTGGTCTGGTCGACCGTCATGCGGTCGCGGCTTCCAGGACTCTGGCGGCACGGCTGGCCTCGGCCTTGAGGACCGGCCATTCGGGAACGTCGTTGTCCCATTCTATGAGGCTTGGCCTGGGACCGGATTTCCTGATCGTGTAGTCGAACAGTGACCAGACCGGGTCCGCGACTTCGCTGCCATGATTGTCGATCAGCAGGGGCGCGCCATGGTCGTCTTCATCGTCGTCATGCCCGCCGAGGTGGATTTCCCCGACCAGTTCGACGGGGAACGCGTCGATGTACGAAACCGGATCAGTGCCGAGATTCGTGGCGCTGACAAAGACGTTGTTCACGTCGAGCAGGAGCCCGCAACCGGTTCGCCTGGCGACCTCGCGCAGGAAGTCGGTCTCGGTCATCGTGGACTCCTCGAACGCGAGATAGGACGACGGATTTTCCAGCAGCATGCGTCGCCCGACGACCTCCTGGACTTCGTCGACATGCTCGGCGATGCGGGCGAGGCTGGCCTCGGTGTAGGGCAGGGGCAGCAGGTCGTTGAGAAACGCGGAATCGTGGGTCGACCACGCCAGATGTTCGGAAAAGCTCGCCGGATCAAGCCAGTCGACGAGGCGCTTGAGCCGAGCAAGGTGCTCGGAATCCAGCGGACCCTCGCCACCGATGGAGAGACCGACGCCATGCACGGAGAACGCGAAGCGCTCGGCAAGGTGCCGGAGCTGGGCGATCGGCCGACCGCCGTCGCCCATGTAGTTTTCGGCGTGAATCTCCAGCCACGCCACCGGCCCGGCATCGTCCACGATCTCGTTGAAGTGCTGCGGCTTGTAGCCGACCCCCGGTGCATCGGGCAGGCGGGCAAATTCGTGGGCGGTGGCATCCAGCATTGACGGAATCCGGAAGGTGCGGCGTCCCCAGCAAGGCGGGAGACGCCGTCAGCTTTGAGAGACTTAGCTCGGCAGGTCGCGATCGAGCGGCTCGAGCGAACCCATGCGTGGCGAGCCGTCGGCCATTGCGGGCAACTCGATCTCGGCACAGGTGCCCGTGTCGACAAGTGTCCAGGCATTGCCCTGGTAGTCGACGGTGGACGTGCCGGAGCACGTGGTGCCGGGACCGGCTGCACAGTCGTTCTCGCCGGCAAGCGAAACGCCGTAGCATTTCTCCTTTGTCTGGGCTTGCGCGGGCACAGCCAGTGACGCAGCCAATGCGGTTGCAACTGCGCCCGCGGCCGCCAAGGTCTTGGTCGTTTTCGACATTTTCGTGTCCTCGTTCAGTTGAATTTTCGTCGTTGGATCGACTTGTGCATTCAAGACGGGAATTGGAACGAACTTCCACTCACGGCTGCGTGTGCTGACAGTGTTGTCAAAAACTGAAATATCGCCAGCCTTCGGCAACCGGAGAGGTCTATGCCGCGCCGACTGGGGAGTGCGCCTTGTCATCCCGCCGCAGATCCGGCGGGAGTGCCTCCGATGCAAATTCCCGGACGGCGTCGGCGAGCGGACGGGTCTCGGTTGCCTTGCTGCCGAGCCTCCTGACGCTCACGGTCCCTTCATCCACTTCGCGGCGACCAATCGCCAGGATCACCGGGACCTTGCCAACCGAATGCTCCCGAACCTTGTAGCTGATCTTCTCGTTTCGGATGTCGGGCTCGGCACGCACGCCGGCGCGCACAAGTTCGGCGACAATCCTGGCGGCATGCGCGTTCGTGTCCGACGTGATCGAGGCAACGACGACCTGACGCGGCGCCAGCCAGAACGGGAGCCTGCCTTCGCTGCTCTCGATCAGGATGCCAATGAAGCGTTCAAACGAACCGAGCGCG
>VXPN01000394.1 GCA_009839535.1 Boseongicola sp. SB0662_bin_57
TCGCGTTTGCAACCGCCGTCCCGACGAAGCCGACGCCCAGCATCGAGAGCGCGACTGGCATCCGCAATGCCAGCAAGGCAAACAGCGACAAGAGTCCGGTCAGGCCAAGAAGAGTCATGCTGATCACGACGGATCACTCCCGACCTTCAGCTTGACGACCTCGTTGGAACGCACCAGTTGCCAGATGTCCAGCAGGAGTATTGCCGCGTAGAGGGCCACCGAGAACGCAAGAAGGTAATAGAACGGCTCGAACGAAATCAGCAGTTGCTGCGTGGTCTCCCCGAATCGCTCCGCACTTTGGCCAGCGTGCCAAAGCCTCCAGGACATCATGGCAAGCAATGCGCATCCCAGCAGCTTGACGAAGATCATCGACCATTTGGCAAACCACGCGGACATGCGGGATTCCAGCACCTCGATTTCGATATGAGCCCCGGTTCGGGCGCCGAGCGGAACCGACAGCGCGACGATGACAACCAGCGACAGCAAGAGCAGGTCCTCGGCACCAACAATCGGCGCGTTCAGGGCCTTTCTCATGACCAGCACGTTCCAGACGGAGAAACCCGTCATGAAGACGAGTGCCGTGCCGCCGCAGGTCAGCGAAAACCAGGTTAGGGCGCGGTCCAAGAAACTGATTGCACGCATCTTCTCACGTCCTGTTTGCATTGGCATCCCACGACGAGCCGCCGGACCGGGAGGCCCGGCGGCAGTGACTTGCCGGCTCATCGCCATGTGAATCTCGGCGGCGTTCTCGATGCCGCGCACGGCATGTTCCGCGAAGACTCCCTTCATGCCCTGATGCGCGCAGAGACGGTTCGGGAAAGGCCCTGTCGAGACGGTCAATGATGTCGTTGGACTCGATGTGAACGACACCGTCGTGGACCAATGTCGGCACCAACCCGTTCGGGTTGATGCCGAAATGGTCTTCGGAGATGTTCTCCTCGTTCCGCAGGTCGAGGTGATGGCTTGTCCAGTCAAGCCCCTTTTCAATCAGCGTCATGCGCACGCGCATCGAGCAGTTCGATATGTCACCGTGGTACAGGTGAATTCCCTCGAACTTTTCCACGGATTTGTTGATTGGGGCGACAATTGCCATAGGAAGGGTCTCCGTTGGTCATGCGCGGGGGGCCTTGACAATGACTGCACCCCCAGGCTCCGGACCCGGACTGCCCGTCCGGGTCCAGTCGATCCGGTCGCGCGTTAACGATTGAGCGCCTCGTAGATCTCTCGGGCGTTCGCGATTCCTCTGGCCTCGTAGTCCGCGAATATTGCCTCAAGGCCCTCCGCGACCGCGGCGTCCATTCTGGCGCGTTCTTCGTCCGACACCACGATCCATTCGTAGTTCTTGTCCGCCTCCGCAATCATCCTTTTCGAACGCTCATCTGCGCCGTCGAACGACTCCGCAAGCTTGAGCGACATGGGCAGTCCGGCCAGTTCGTCGATGATTGCACGATGCTCCTCCGAAAGGCTCATGTACCTCTCCTTGTTCATCACCGCGAAGGTGACGGCAAAGCTGACGGGCACGTTTTCGACTACATGACTCGCCACGTCCCAGAAGTTCCACGGCGGTGTCAGGTTGTTGTATGAGGCTGTCGTCACGTCGATCGTGCCTGTGCTGAGGCCGGTGTACATCTCGGTGACGGGCATCTGCACGGGCACAGCTCCGAGCGCCTCGACGATTGGCGTCGTCATGGCTGCAAACGGAACGAGTTTGGCGCCTTTCAGTCCCTCCATGGTCGACACGTCTCTTGTTCCGACAAACAGGCTGCCAGCAACAGTGCCTACGGCAAGAACCTTCACATCGGCAAACTCTTCGGCGAAATGCGCGTCGAAGTTCGCCCAAATGCGTCGCGTGGAATCATCCGCGTTTTCCGCAGCGCCTGGCAGGATTGCCAGCATCGACTTCGGAAAGATCGCGGGGGTATATGCAGCCACGCCGAACGTGATGTCCCCCACGCCTTCGACCGCGCGCTTGTACTGCTGGACCGGACCGGCACCAAGCTGGCCTGCCGGGTAGAGTTTCATGGTCAAGGTCCCGCCGGACCGTCTTTCAATCTCCTCGCCAAACCACTTGAACATCACCAGGTTGGTGTGGTGCTGCGGCGGCACGAAGGTCGCGACGCTCAGTTCCTCTGCATTCGCCGGCAACGCGGCGGCCCCAAGCGTGGACGCGAACGCCAGTGCCAAGCCAAAACGCGTGACTTTCATGTTTCTCTCCCCTGTCGACATTGTCGCGCTGCATAATTGGGATCCCAAGACATCAGAAAAATGCCCGGATTCCCGCAACTCTGCCGATCGTCTCCCAAGACTTGCATTATTGGGATCCCGTTTCAAGCGTTTTCGTTTGCTGCCTTGCGCGGTCGTCCATGGAGGAACGCGTGCCCTCTCGGCCTCGCCACCAGGCTTCTTGGCAAGCGGGCTCACTCCGGCAGTGGGCGGCCATCCCGGGTCCGCTGGCATGCGGCCGGAAATGCCCCGGGGGAACCGGGCTGGAAGCACCGGCACAAGGCGCGGGACGCGTTCGGGCTCCGGCGTTCGTTCCGCCGTCCTTCCGCGCATGCATGGCGTCCACGATCACGACCCTTCCGGTCCGGCCCTTTCCCGGACCCGGATCCGGTCACGAAGGCCCTGGCCGACCTGGCGTCGTCTCCGGACGTGCACCTTGACCTTGGGATCCCGATAAGTGTCAATGCTCACATGGAATCGATCGACACGGAGCTCGCAGCCCGAATCCGGCAGGACATCATCCTGGGGTCCTATTCTGAAGGAGAGCGGCTGTCGGAAGCGCAGCTGTGCGAAACCCACGACGTGTCACGGACCCCGATCAGGCTGGCGTTGCGCCTGTTGGAGCGGGAAGGCGTCATACGTCGCGGCGAAGGCCGCGGGTACATGGTTCAAAGCCCGACCGTGGAGGACATTCTTCAGGCGGTTGAAGTCCGCGGGCACCTGGAAA
>VXPN01000439.1 GCA_009839535.1 Boseongicola sp. SB0662_bin_57
TGCGTGACTTCATTGCCCGGCGTGAACTCGAGATCGGCGATGCCGTCATGTGACCTGGACCAAGCGGCAGTTCGCGACTGCATTCAGCGAACGACGCCGAACGATCCTGCGCTCCGAAGATGATCTGTGGACGGTCAAGATCGCTCAAAGGTCGCCGAACGCATCGTGACGACGCAAGGCTGGGGGAGAGAGACGGCCGCCGTCGTTGCAGGTGCGGCTGCAGCCGTGATGGCTGGTGCTTGGATGCACGTCGGTCCCAGCGGTCCGCGTGGGCGCATCAAGTCGTGACTTCCGCGAGCTTGGCGCCGGAAAGCTCGGCCGAATGATCGTGTGCGCCGGCAAGAATGCGACTAGGCGTTGCGGCAGCGAGATGTCCGACGGCACGTTCGAGGAACTTCGGGTCGAGGGCCACGCGCGAAGGCCTCATGTGTCCGACCGGACTCCCTGGGGACGTCCTGCCGGCCCGCTCCTATTTGACCCGCGTCCAGGTTTGGGCCTTGCAGAAAACCAGCACACAGCCCGAGACATTCAGTGTGTTGTGGTCCTTCACTTCAAGCTTGGAACGGTAGGTCTGGCCGTCCTCGGGATTGTAGATCCGACCCTTTGTCCACTTGCCGTCGCCGGTCTCGGTGAAGCCCGACATCAGTTCAAGCCCGAGAAGGGGTCTGGTTCGCAACGCCTCGTTCTTGTTCTTCTCGTCGAGTTTCAATGTGCCGTCTGCATTGTGTGGTTCGGTAAACCAGACGATCTTGCCACAGAGCTTCTCGTTACAGAGCCGAATCTCGATATGCGAATTGCCGGCTGGCGTCAGCCATACTCCCGTGGGATCGGCACTGCCGACACCAGGGAAGAGAATCGTCGCCACAAGCCCGGCGAGAATTGCCTTCGATAGCTTCTTGATCATGATTTCCACCTCCAGAACCTTCCACGGATTCTCGCCATTGCCGCCACCCGGACGATCACCGTCATGCGCCGCTGTGCTGCAGGTGGCTGCGGTTCTGCATGCGTGACGGCAAATCCGGCACTATTTGACGGCTACGATCCGCACGAGGCGCGCTGCTGGCAGCTTCGTGCAAGCGTAAGCGAGCCCTTCTCGATTTTCAACATCCTGCCGAGCGCATCGTGACGACACAAGATTGCGAAGACAGGACGGTCGCCATTTCTGCGCGCGTGGCCGCGCCGATCCCTTTCAGGCGCTCGGACGTGTGACGGATCAAGCGGTCGACGTGACGCGTCAAGTCGTGAACTCCGCAACCATGGCGCCCGAGATCTCGGCAAGCTGCGCAGGCGCGACAGCAAAGATGTGCCTCGGTGTTCCGGCGGCGGCATACACGACGGAAAATTCCAGAAGCTTGGGGTCGAGGAACACGTGCGAAGGCGTCAGGTGGCCGACCGGGGCGACCCCGCCGATCGCGAATCCGGTCTTGTCACGAACGAAGCTGGCGTCGGCGCGGCCAAGCCTTTCTCCCGCGGCCACGGAAGCCTTCGTGCCATCAACACGATTCCCGCCAGCGGTGATGAAGAGGACGACCGAGTCACTTTCTTCGCCGCGAAAGACGATTGACTTGGCAATCTGGTCGATTTCACATCCTGCCTCGCGGGCAGCGTCGCGCGCCGTCCGGGTCTCGCCCGGCATTTCGAGTGTCCCGCAGGCGAGACCTGCGGATTCCAGCGCTGCGATGACGCGTGCAAGACTCTTGCTCATGTGATTGTGCTGTAGTTTTTCCCGGTTCGTTGCAAGTGCAATCGTCGCGGGCTGCGGCTGGCCAGTGCTGGACAGCAATTCGTAACTGCCTTGCGCCAGGCAAAGTTCTTCCAGCGGGGTCGCGGCGCTCGTTCCTGATCGTCAGAGTGGTCTCGTTCACGAAGAACGCGCCGGCGTCCAGCCAGACAACGAGGAACTTCGTGTTGAACGCCCGGTCTCCAGTGCGCAGTCCATGGCTTTCGAAGAGCGTGACGCCGTTCACGATTTGGGATTTCGGCCACCGTGGCCTCGCGTCTCGATCGAGCAATTTGTGCCAAGCCGGACGGAAATTGCGCCGGCACGGGAACCGGGTCGACCAGAACCGCTTGGTCGCGGGGAGAGCGGCCGATGTCCACGAAAACACGCCTGCGTGCGCGAGAAAGTTGCCGACTGCCTGCGGGCAGCGGGCGGAGGATTTCAAGAAGCCCGTGGCACTCGGCAATTCAGGCGTGATGTTGGGAATCTTCCTGCGGCGCTTCACGTTGGCCTTGCGGTGAGCCGTCATCAGCCCGGACAGGTGTGTGTGTGTCGAATTGGCCCCTTCATCTCATTCGCGATGCCGGCACCGTGCATGATCTCTCGGCGCAGGAATCCTCAACTGGCTTGACCGGATGCCAAATCTGAGGCCTTCGAAGACGGAACGGCAGGGATCGGGCAATCCGGTCCAAGATTCGCCGGATTCACGTCAGGCTTCCCAAGTTTCAAATGTACTTCCTATGAAATTGTGCTTGCGGTCACGGACAGATTGGAAGTTGAATCCGCACCGCACCGCACCGCACCGCACCGCATCGCACGGCCACGGCGCGTGGTCGGCTCGGTGCGGGCTTGGGGGAGGTGACTGATGACTGGCGAACTGCAGATGTCGCGGGAGCAGATGATTGAGCTCGGGCGCAAGGGGCTCGAGCTCTTGGTGGAGCGAATCGAGAGCCTGCCTGGAGAAGACGCCTGGGACGGCGAGTTCCGGCAGATCCTTGAGGACCAGTTGATGGAAGCCCCGCCCGAGGAAGGGCGGCCCGCCGACGAAGTGATCGAGAGGGTCGCGCGCGACGTGCTCCCTTTCGCGGTGCGCCTTGACCACCCGCGCTGCTTCGGGTTCGTCCCGTCGTCGCCCACATGGCCCGCCGTGGTCGCCGACTTCATGGCGGCCGGCTACAACGTCAACCAGTGCACCTGGCTGGTCGCAAGCGGTCCGAGCCAGC
>VXPN01000098.1 GCA_009839535.1 Boseongicola sp. SB0662_bin_57
CGACGGACGAGCAGTACAAGCGCTATGTCTGGCTGGTCCAGCACTTCCGCAGCCTTGGCTGGGACAACTCGAAACTGCACGATGCATCGCCCTTCCGCATGGTGGATCCGGACTTCAACGCGATCCTGATCCGATCGTGCAGCGACCTGGCCGATCTTGCCGAACGGCTGGGAGAGTTCGAAATCGCGGCGGAGTCCCGTGCCTTTGCCGAGCGGGGCATCAAGGCGATGGACAGCCTCTGGCACGAACGGCTTGGCCAATACGTGTGTTATGACCGCGTGGCCGCCAAGCTGATTGACAGCCCGTCAATCGGCGGGATTCTGGCCGCCTTCTGCGCCGTCCCGAAACCCCGTGCCGAAGCGTTGGCCGCACGCATAGCCAGGCTCGGCGAAAGCGCGCGGTTCATGGTCCCCAGCCACGATCCGGCCGCACCTGAATATGACGGCCTTCGCTACTGGCGCGGTCCTGTCTGGCTGATCGTGAACTACATGATATCGGACGGGCTGAAGGCCGCGGGCCAAGACGCCATGGCGCGCCGAATCGACGCCGACAGCATCCGCCTGATCGAGAAAGGCGGCTTTGCCGAATACTATGATCCGGTCACGGCCGAACCCTGCGGCGGCAGCAATTTCACCTGGACCGCCGCAATGGTGATCGAGATCCTCAACACTGAGAAGACGCCCGCTTGAAAGAATCCCGCAGTGACAGAATCTTGGCAAAGGCGACTGCATGATCCGCAGCAATGGCTTCACGCTGCGACCCGTGCTGATTGGACGCCGAACAATTTCGAGGCACGAGTTGTCGCCGCACGCCGTATGTATCCTGCGCGTCATCGGTTCATCCCCGCGAGCACGGGGAACGGGCATGGGCATAAGGAAGCCGACATGATCGACATGAAGGACATCCTGCGCCAGCGTTACGCGTTTGGCCTGACGTAGAACGAAGTTGCTGCCTCGGTCGGCGTGAGCGCGGGCGCGGAATCGAAAGTGCTGCCGACGGGGTGTGCGGCAATTCGCGCACGGCGTCTCAATTGGAGGTTGCTTGCAGATAACGGATTGCTTATATTTCTTGCAATCTGAATACCGCAAGATTCTATTTTTAGAGAAGTTCCATGGCAGGTCAACTTATCGGTGCACGAATCAAGGCGCTGAGGCAGGAACGCGGGCTCTCGCAGGAGGGCATGGCGAACCTGTTCGGCTTCAAGGACCGGCAGACCGTTTCCGCCATCGAGACCGGTGTTCGGCGAGTGACGGCAACGGAACTTCTGGTGGCCGTCGAAAAGTTGAACGTGCCGCTCGACTACTTCACTGACCCCTTTCGGCTGGATGGCGAAGGGCTGTTCTCCTGGCGGCAGAGGGGCGTCGGGCAATCCGAGCTCGCGGAATACGAGCGGCTTGCGGGCCGATGGATCGGCGCGTACCGCGCGATTAGCGCTCAAGTCGGCAGGCGCCCGCCTCTGATGCGTCGGACGCTCGGGCTGACCAGACAGTCGAGATTGAATGAAGCGACGGACGCCGGCGAGCGGTTCGCAGCCGAGTTCGCACTCGGCGAAGTACCAGCGCGCCGACTGGCGGCAACGATGGAGGAGCGGCTCGGAATTCTCGTGCTCATGGTCGATGCCTGCAAGGGGATTTCCGGCGCGGCGTGCCGACTGCCCGAACTGGACGCGGTGCTGATTGCCCGAAATGAAGCAGCGGGACGTCGCAACTTCGACATGGCGCATGAACTGTTTCACATCCTGACATGGGAGGCAATGCCTCCAGAACGCGTGGAGGATGCCCGCGATTTCGGGGGCAGCCGGGTGGAGCAGCTCGCCAACAATTTCGCGGCAGCGGTGCTGATGCCGAAGGCGGCGGTCGCGTCGTTCGGCGATTGGGGACGGCTGGACGATGAGGGGTTGATCGTGCAGTTGAATGCCGCCGCAGATGAACTGAACGTGACCTCGTCGGCGTTGAGGTGGCGTCTGGTCACGCTCCGGCACTTGAGCAAGGCGAGGGCACGGGCAATTCCGGAAAACACGTTGCGACACAATGGTCGCGAGAAGGCGGCCGAAGCGCCGCCATTCTTGTTTTCACGGTCGTTCGCAGAGGTTGTGGCGTTGGCAATTGAGCAAGGGCATGTATCGGTCCGGCGCTCGGCGGCGCTGCTCGGAGTTTCCATCGAGGGTCTGGAGGAGCTGCTTTCTGTCCACGGTGTCGACTGCGCGATCAATCTGTGAGCGGATTTCCTGGACGCAAGACGCCGGTCCTCGTGGACACGAATGTGATCATCGCGTCGCATCGGATTGGCGCGTGGAGAGCGCTCGTCGGTGCGTATCTCGTGGAGACCGTTGAAGACTGCGCTACGGAGACTCAGACCGGCTTTCAGATGCGGCGGTCGGAGCAGATGATCGATGCGAGCGATCTGCAGGCATCGCTGGCGGGCGTGCATGTCGTTGGCAACCGGGAACGAGCTGAACTGGCGGTTCGCATTGAAGGGATCGCCCTGGACAAGGGAGAGGAGGCGCTTTGGGCGCACGCGCTGGGGCGGGAAGGCGCCTGGCTCCTGTGTGGTCCTGACAAGGCCAGCCTGCGATGCGGCGTCAGGCTTGGGTTCCGCGAACGGATCGTCTCCCTTGAGACGCTGCTCGAAAATGCCGGTTATCGGCCGAAGATCGTTCTCAGGGAACCCTATACGAAGAAGTGGCTCGAGAGGACTCTCATTGAACTTGTCTTCGACGAGAGAAGCCGCCGCATGCAGAGCGGCGGCGTGGGGCCGTAACGTTGGTTGGGAAGGGTCGTTTCGGCCTGGTGCGCCGAACCGGACAGCGGAACGAGTGCTGTATCGTTCCAGAAAGGGCAATCTGAATTGGCTTCGGAGGACGCGCTTCATGGATGATTTGGGGAATTATATACGAAAGTGCCAGCGTCCCTTTCATATCACAGCGTTGCAAGTGA
>VXPN01000254.1 GCA_009839535.1 Boseongicola sp. SB0662_bin_57
GCTGATAGCACGACCGAAAGGCGCTTTGCTCCTCCGGAAACAAGCGCCCGCGACTCCTGGTCGGATCCGATGCATAGGGCTCCAGCATTGCCCTTCTCTTGCCCGGTTGTGCCGCGCCCCATATATTCAGCAATGCCCGTAATGCAAACGCCGGGGTTCGGCATGGACATCGCAATCCCTCCTCAGGTCACGCACCGCGCCTTTGCGCGGCTGGCCGAAATCAATTCAGGAGTGAGCGCCCCCAAAGCGCTTCGTATCGCGGTCGAGGGCGGCGGCTGCTCGGGCTTCCAGTACAACATCGACCTCGACGAGCCGGCAGAAGGAGACCTTGTGCTCGAAGGCGAGGGCCAGAAGGTCGTCGTGGACGAAGTGTCGCTTCCGTTCCTGTCAAACGCCGTCATCGACTTCTCGGACGAGCTTATCGGCGCGCGATTCGTTGTCGAGAACCCCAACGCGACGTCCAGTTGCGGCTGCGGCACGTCGTTTTCGATCTGACGCACTAACGCGCTGCGGATTGACGTCGGCCGCGCAACTCTCCCCTGCGACACGCTCCGACGTTTCGCGACCGACGATGGAACGGACTGCCGCCCTTCCGGTCTGCTTGCCGAGTCCGAACGGATGGTCCAAAGTCCGGTACGGAGGAGCCAAATGCGCATCGCGACATTCAACATCAACGGAATCAAGGCACGCTTCGATGGCCTTACGGACTGGCTCGACACCAGTGCGCCCGACGTCGCTCTTCTCCAGGAGATCAAGTCCCAGGACGACACATTTCCCCGCGGACACTTCGAGGACCTCGGCTACACGGTGGAGACCCACGGCCAGAAGGGATTCAACGGCGTGGCAATCCTCTCAAGGCTCCGGCTCGAGGATGTCGTCCGCGGTCTCCCGGGCGACCCGAACGACGGGCAGGCACGTTGGATCGAGGCGACCGCAGTTGACAGGAAACCGATTCGCGTCTGCTGCCTCTATCTTCCAAACGGCAATCCGGCCCCGGGCGAGAAATACGACTACAAGCTCGCTTGGATGGAACGTCTGCAGCGAAGAGCCGTGGAATTGCTGGCTGCCGAGGAACCTGCGGTCATGGCCGGTGACTACAACGTGATCCCGCAGGACGAGGACGCGGCCCGGCCGGACGCATGGCGCGAAGATGCGCTTGCAAGGCCCGAAACCCGCGCCGCTTTTCGCGAAATCCTCAACCTGGGCTACACCGACGCCTTTCGTGCAGGGCATCAGGATGCCGGTCACTACTCGTTCTGGGACTACCAACGGAACGCCTTCGACCGAAACGACGGCATCCGGATCGATCATCTGCTGCTCACGCCGCAGGCGGCAGACCTGATGAACGGCTGCTGGATCGAGGCCGAGGTGCGCGGTCGCGAAAGGCCCTCGGATCATACGCCGGTCTGGATTGAACTGGACGCCTGACCCCGCCCGCCGCACGCCAAGCGCCAGCCATGAACCTGTCGGCGCCGCGAGGATGCGGCACGCGATCTATTCCGCGGCGACTCTCTCGGTCCCAAGCAGGCCCGCCAAGTACCGTCCCGTGTGGCTGTCCGGCGACTTGGCCACTTCCTCTGGCGTGCCGACTGCAACGATCTGCCCTCCGCCGTCACCGCCCTCCGGCCCGATGTCGATGATCCAGTCAGCGGTCTTGATGACGTCGAGATTATGCTCGATGACGATCACGGAATTGCCTTGATCGACCAGTTCGTGAAGCACATCGAGAAGTTTCCGCACGTCGTCGAAATGCAGCCCGGTTGTCGGCTCGTCGAGGATGTAGAGCGTGCGGCCCGTTGCGCGTCGCGACAGTTCCTTGGATAGCTTGACCCGCTGTGCCTCGCCGCCTGACAGAGTGGTCGCCTGCTGGCCGACCTTGACATAGCCGAGCCCGACCCGCATCAGCGCATCCATCTTCTCCCGGATCGAGGGTACAGCCTTGAAGAACTGCTGCGCGTCCTCGACCGTCATGTCGAGAACATCGGCAATCGACTTGCCCTTGAACTTGATTTCCAGCGTTTCGCGATTGTATCTTGCGCCCTTGCAAGTTTCGCAGGTCACGTACACGTCCGGAAGGAAGTGCATCTCGATCTTGATGACTCCGTCGCCCTGGCACGCCTCGCAACGCCCACCCTTCACGTTGAAGCTGAAGCGCCCGGGCTTGTATCCACGAGCGCGGGATTCCGGGAGGCCGGTGAACCAGTCTCGGATCGGCGTGAATGCTCCGGTGTAGGTGGCCGGATTCGAACGGGGGGTTCGACCGATTGGCCGCTGGTCGATGTCGATCACCTTGTCCAGGTATTCGAGCCCCTTGATGCCCTCGCAGGGCGCCGGGGTCTGCCGTGCAGCGTTGAGACGCATCGAGGCGGTCTTGAAAAGCGTTTCGATGGTGAGAGTCGACTTGCCGCCCCCGGACACGCCGGTCACGCAAATGAACTTGCCAAGCGGAAACTCCGCAGTGACCTCCTTCAGGTTGTTGCCGGTCGCCTTCACGACGCTGACCGACTTGCCCTTGCCGGCCCGCCGCGAAATCGGCACGCCGATGGCGCGCCGTCCGGCCAGATAGTCGCCCGTGATGCTCTGCTTGTTGGCAGCGATCTTTGCCGGAGCGCCTTCGGCCACGACCTGCCCGCCATGCACTCCCGCGCCCGGCCCGATGTCGAAGACGTGATCGGCTGCCCGAATCGCCTCTTCGTCATGTTCCACCACAATGACCGTGTTGCCCTGGTCACGAAGGTTCTTCAATGTCTGCAGGAGGCGCCCGTTGTCTCGCTGGTGCAACCCGATGGAAGGTTCGTCGAGAACATAGAGAACGCCGGTCAGACCGGATCCGATCTGGCTTGCCAGCCTGATCCTTTGCGATTCGCCGCCGGAAAGCGTGCCCGCATTCCGGCTGAGCGTGAGATATTCGAGTCCCACGTTGT
>VXPN01000508.1 GCA_009839535.1 Boseongicola sp. SB0662_bin_57
GACGCGGGACGCACAGGACGGAGATGGCGTTCCCTCGGTCGACCATGTTCTGCACGTGCTGCAGCACGATGGCTACCTGGAACCCGGGGACGGCGGCTGCCGGTTCGTTTCCGGGCTCTTGGAGGACTGGTGGCGCGGGCGCTACGGGCAGAGGTTCGTGCCCGCCTTCGACCGGCAGTGGTGAAGACGGGAGTCGGACCGATGGCTGTGACCGCCAGAAAATACAATCCGGGCTTTCTTTCCGTCGACGAACTGGTCGCGATCTTCTGCGTCCGGACGGCCGAGTACGAATCCCTGGTCGAGGCGCTGCGCGAATGCTCGGGCAGCGCGAACACCCATCAGATCGTGATCGGGCCGCGTGGCAGCGGGAAGACGAGCCTGCTGCTGCGAGTGGCTGCGGAGGTCATTCGTGATGCCGATCTTTCGGCGCGCTTCTTTCCCATCGCGTTCGCGGAGGAAAGCTACGAGGTCTCGACAGCCGGCGAGTTCTGGCTCGAATGCGTTTCCCGGCTGGCCGACCAGGCGCCGCACCGGGAAGGGGATGTCGACCTGCACCGCACCTTCGAGGGGCTGCGCACTATCCATGACGACCGGACTCTGGAGGACCGGTGCCTCGGGGTGTTGCAGGACTTTGCCGACCGGGAAGAGAAACGCCTCGTGCTGATCGTCGAGAACTTGAACATGTTGTTCAGGGACATGGGCGACGACGACGCGGGCTGGCGGCTGCGGAAGGTGCTGCAGACCGAACCTCGAATCGTGCTGCTGGCGAGCGCGACCAGCCGGTTCGACAAGATGGACGACCCCAAGGAAGCGCTCTACGAGCTCTTCCGGGTGATCCGGTTGCAGCCGCTGGAGAAGGAAGACTGCGCGATCTTGTGGCAGACGGTGTCGGGGCGGGCGCGGGCGCCGCAGACGATCCAGGCGCTGCGGATCCTGACCGGCGGCAGCCCGCGGCTGCTGGCCATCGTGGCCCGGTTCGGCGCGAACCTGTCGTTCCGCGAACTGATGGCCGATCTCCTTGACCTGGTCGACGACCATACCGAGTATTTCAAGAGTCACCTCGATGCGCTCCCGGCTCAGGAGCGAAGGGTATATCTCGCGCTTGCCGATCTCTGGAAACCGGCGAACGCGCGCGAGATCGCGGACCGAGCCAGGCTCGGGACCAGCCAGTGCAGCGCCCAGCTTGCCCGTCTGGTGGACAAGGGCGCGGTCGAGGTGAGCGGCGGCAGCCCGCGGCGCAAGCTCTACTACCTGACCGAGAGGCTTTACAACATCTACTACCTGATGCGCCGGGCGCGCGGACCTGCGCCACTGATCGATGCGCTGATCCGCTTCATGGAGGGCTACTATTCCACCGATGAGTTGAAAGAGTTCGGCACCCGCATGGTGCGGGAAGCGCGGAGGCATGACGGCGGTGCGCCGGCGATCTACCGGACTGCATTCCAGCGGCTTGTCGGACTGCCGGCCCTCGAATCGCATCGAAAGGAGATGCTTTCGCTCGCGTCACCTGCCTTTACGCATGCGTCGAGCGAGTTTTCCGTGACAACCCCGGCACCGTCGACCGCAAAGGAGCTTTGTGTGAAAGCGCTGGCACTCGCGGAAGGCGGTCGGCTGGAGGACGCCGTGGCGATCTGGGACGAGGTCATCCGGAGATTCGGCGGAAGCGATGCGCCGGCGGAACTCGAACAGGTGTCGCTGGCGTTGGTCAACATGGGGCAGGCGTTGGGCCGGATGGGGAGATCGGAAGAAGCATTGGCCACGCTGGACGACGCGGTGCTGCGTTTCGGGGGGGACGACGGACAGAACCAGCCTCTGGCGGTGGCGACGGCGCTTATGAGCAAAGGAGTGTTGCTTAGGGACCTGAACCGCCACGCCGACGCGTTGGTGGCCTGGGAAGAGGCCGCGCGACGGTTCCGCGGGAGCAAGGTGCCGGCGCTCGAGGCAGTGGTGGCCAGCGCGCTCGTTGGAACGGCAATCGCGCTGATAGAGTTGAACCGGCACGTGGAAGCGCTCGAAGCCTGCGACGAAGTGCTGGAACGCTTCGGAAAGATCGGTTCGCCAGGGCATCACGGTGAAGTGGCGGTAGCCATGGTCGCGAGCGGCCACGCACTGTATGCGCTGAACCGCGTCGACGAGGCGATAGGCGCTTGGGGTGCCGTGGCGGAGCGATTCGAGAGGAGCGACTCTCCCGGAATCGTCGAACAAGTGGCCTCGGCGCTTGCAAACATCGGCATGGCACACTCGCGGTCGGGTCGCCCGAAGGCGGCGCTGACCGCGCTGGACGAGGTTGTGCGACGCTACGCGGCAAGCGACGCAGCGGTCCTCAGGGAGGTGGTGGCGCGAAGTCTGGTCAACAAGGGCAACGTGCTGGCCGCGCTGAAGCGGGAGACGGAAGCGCTCGCTTCGTGGGAAGAAGCGATCAGCGGTTTTGAGGCGGGCGTTTCGCCGGAGGTGGCAGAACCGTTTGCCGCCGCGCTGATGAACAGTGCTGCGGCGATGCACAACGCGGGAAGGTCCGGGGAAGCGTTGCAACTGTGGGTGGATGTGGTGGAACGCTTCGGGGCCGGAGACCGGCCCGAACTCCTCACCGAGGTCGCGAAAGCTCAGAAAAACAGGTGCACCGTTCTGGAACAGTCGGGCCGATACGAAGAGGCGCTCGCTGTCTGGCAAGAGGTCGAGGACCGGTTCGGAAACAGCGACGTCCCGGAGTGGGTAGAGCTTGTCGCCAGTTCTTTCCTGCAAAGATGCGTCAATCTGGTCAAGCTGAACCGGACGGAAGAGGCGCTGGCAACCTGTGAGCGGGCGGTGGAGCGCTACGAGGGCAGTGACATGCCAACAGTTCTCGAGTCCGTTGCAAAGATCCTCGTGAACAAGGGGATCGTGCTCGAAGGGTCCAACAGGCACCAGGAGGCGCTGGCAGTCT
>VXPN01000549.1 GCA_009839535.1 Boseongicola sp. SB0662_bin_57
CGAGGGCGGACGAAATCAAGCCACGGGCGAAACGTCGTGCTTTAATCGCTTACAGTTTCTCGACATTCTCGGGCGTGGCGTAGGAGCCGAGGATCGCTGTCGCCGGATCGCCGGGGATCAGCGACATGATCAGGAAGACAATGACGGTGATGCCGAACAGCACCGGGATCGCCGAAATCAGCCGTTTCAGGATGTAGCTGCCCATCTGAAGCTCCCCCGGGACAAGTTTCTTCAGGATAGACGTGCCAGGGACTTTTGAAAATTCCCCGCCCGGCGAAGAGTCTCCCCGCCGGGCGGCGTGGTCGCGTCAGTTCTTGATGACGCCTTGCAGGTGCAACAGGAACGACGGCTCAAGTCCGAATTTCTCGACCCGATCGCTGGTCACCGCGTTCTGCTTCCAGTTGGCGACAAAGACCCAGGGCGCGTCTTCCTGCACGACGGCCTGCATTTCCCGGTAGAGCCGCGCGCGTTCGTCCTGGTCGGTCGCCGTGCGGGCGGCCTCAAGCAATTCGTCGACCCTGGCGTTGGAATAGTATCCCGAGTTGAAGCCGCCCTTGTCAGGCCATGCTTCGGAGCGCAACGCCAGGTATGGCAGCGTGTCCGGGTCGTTCGTCATCCAGGCCATTTCGGCCATGTCGGCCTTGCCTTCCAGTCCCGGATTCACTTCGCCCAGAAACGTGTTCCACTCGTAGGTCTCGATCTTGACCTCAAGGCCCACGGCTTGCAGGTCGGCCTGAATTGCGGTCCCCATCGGGACCGGGTCCAGCATGCCTGAACCGCCCTCGGTGACATAGAAGGTCAGTTCCGCCCCCTCGGCGCCCGCTTCGGCAATCAACGCCCTGGCTCTCTCAGGATCGTAGGGATACGGTTCGAGTTCCTCGTTGTAGGCCCATGCGAACGCGGGCGGGGTCGGGCCCGCGGCCACGGTCGCGGTGCCTTCCAGCACATCGTTCACGATCGCTTCCTTGTTGATCGCGTAGTTGGCCGCCTGACGCACGCGCTTGTCGGCAAACGGGCCTTCCTTGGCGTTCAGGATCAGGAACCAGACATGCGGTCCGGCCTGCTCAGCAATCGAGAATCCCTCGCCCGAGAACTGCCCCAAGGAGGTGGGCGGCACTTCGACCATCAAGTCGATGCCGCCGGCCAGCATCTCGGCCACACGGGTGTTGGAGTCGGTAATCGGGCGGAAAACGACGGCCTGCGTGCCAGCTGCCTCTCCCCAATAGGCATCATTGCGTTCGATCACCACGGCTTCGTTCGACCGCCATTCGACAAACTGGAACGGCCCGGTGCCAACGGGATTGCGGCCATAGTCCGTGCGATGTGCCTCAACCGCGGCCGGCGAGACAATCAGTCCGGTGGGATAGGCCAGATTCGACAGGAACGGTGCGTATGGCGCGTTCAGCGTGAACTTGACGGTCATGTCATCGACGACCTCGGTCGCCTCCACTGCTCCGAAGAAGAAGCTCAAGGGGAACGGGCCAGTGTCGTGGTAGGGATGATTCTCGTCCAGCATCCGGTCGAAATTGAATTTCACCGCCTCGGCATTGAAAGGTGTGCCATCGTGGAAGCTTATGCCGTCTCGCAGGGCGAAAGTGTATTCGGTACCATCTTCGCTAATGTTCCAGCCGGTCGCCAACGCCGGCTCGACCTCGAGCGTGCCGGACTTGTAACGGGTCAGGCCTTCATAGACATTCACGAGAATCCGAAAGTCGTTGACCGCCGTGACGGCCGCCGGATCAAGCGATTTCGGCTCGGCAACCTGACCGACAATCAGTACGTCTGGAGGCGTCTGAGCCATGGCGCGTTCCGGCAATCCGGAGACGAAAGCAACCGCTCCTGCGGCGGCGAGGAACAGACCCCTGCGGATCCAAGGCATGTACTTCATCTGAGTTCTCCCTGTTGGAATTCTGTCACCATAATTATCATGATAAATTGCAATTGTCAATTTATCATGATAATTGCCGGAAAACTTCTTTGGTGAGGCATGACCTTTTCGATTCTCGCACATGATCCTGAAACAGGGGCAATAGGTGGCGCCGCGGCGACCGGCAGTCTTTGCGTCGGCGGCTGGGTGTTGCGCGGCGATCTCGCGGCGGGGATGTCGGCCAGCCAGGGAGCTGCGCCCTCGACCTTTTGGGGAGAGGACGTCCTGCATTGCATGCGTGACGGTTCGGATGCCAGTCGTGCGGTGGGGTTCGTGACGGCAAGAGACCAGGGACGCGAACACAGGCAGCTTTCGGCACTCGACATGACTGGCGGCACCGCCGCCTTTACAGGTTCCGAAAACAAGGACGTGAAAGGAAGCATCGAGTTCACTGGCGGCATTGCTTCTGGCAACATGCTGAAGGGGAATGACGTGTTGCCAGCCTTGGTGGACGGGTTCGTCCGGTCGGATCTCGCGTTCGGAGATCGATTGCTGGCATCTCTTCTTGCGGCCCGTGACGCTGGTGGCGACTACCGCGGTCTGTTGTCAGCGGCCCTGCTCGTGCTGCATTCGGACCGGCCGCCCCTCACGCTGCGAATCGACCACCACTCCGACGACCCGGTTGGTGCATTGAAGCAACTGCATCAGAAGGCCACTACTGGCGACTATGCCAAATTGGCGCGGCAGGTGCCGGTATCAACGGACAGGGAGCGGGTGCTTGATTGATTGGCGTGCCACCTGATGGATGAAGCGGACTGAAGCGCCCTGACGTTGCACACCGGACGGGGACTCGAGCTTGCAAGGATGCCGGCTTCGGCATGACGCGAGTCAACATGGGCACATCTCTGGCGGCTCGGCAAGATCCCCGACGCGCAGAACGGCGAAAGTCGAGCAATTCGGTGGAAGCGCATTGCATCTGCAGGCCCGGGTTCCACTCTGAGGTGCAACAGCAGCGAGCGAGGGCGAAGCCCGAGCG
>VXPN01000008.1 GCA_009839535.1 Boseongicola sp. SB0662_bin_57
AGAACACCGCCTTCCTGACCGGCAATCCCTCGATCAGGGACCTCAACCCGATGCATCCGCCCATGGAATGGGCGACGAGGAACCAGGGTTCGGGCAAACTGTCAGCTCGCGCCGTCGAGACCAGTTCGGCCACGTCCAACTGATAGTCCCGGAAGGATGCCACATGTCCAAGCCTCGCATCGTCCGTCAACCGGTCCGAGAAGCCCTGCCCTCGCC
Source organism: Boseongicola sp. SB0662_bin_57 (assembly GCA_009839535.1). Taxonomy (GTDB): domain Bacteria; phylum Pseudomonadota; class Alphaproteobacteria; order Rhodobacterales; family Rhodobacteraceae; genus JAJEFO01. The sequence goes on from VXPN01000008.1 coordinate 217, forward strand.
AGTCGACCGTGGCGACCGCATAGCCCGCCCGGTGCAGGTCACGCGCGACCCGGCCGTACTTTTCGGCATATTCCGTCCGTCCGGAAAACAGGAGAACTGAGCCCTTCGCCCCAGCAGCGGGCCACAGGACGACACGGATGCGGCGGCCGTCCCCGCCACGCCGCCAGAAGGCCCGAACGTCTTCGGGACCTTCCGCGAGATCAGCACGAAACGGTGCGCTTTCCATGGTCAGGACAATGCCGGGGCCAGCCTCATCGCAACGCCGATGTCTCCGTCGATCTTCAGCCTGCCGGACGCGAAGGCCACCGTCGGATCCAGGTCGCCTTCGAGAATGTCACGGAACGTGCCCGCATCGGCTGTCATAGTCACTTCCGCCTCGTCGTCACTGGCTCGTGCACCTTCATCGTCCAGCAAGATCGAGCCCTCGTCCTCGATGACGAACTTCGCAGTACCGTCAAATCCGCCGTCCAGCTTGGAGTTCAGCATCGTGACCGCCTCATCGATTACGTCGCTCATGGGTCTTTCCTCACTTCAATGTGTTAGGGCTCGAATTCGCCCGCCGATAGGATAGGATCAACATATGCGCCTTATTCGCCCATACCTCAAATGCCCGGTCGCCGCAGTTGCCGCATGCCTAGCCTTGCTGTTCCCGGCATTTGCGGATGACGCGGAACTTGATGCGCTCTTCGAGAGCTTGCAGAAAGCAAGCCCTGACGCCGTCCAGCAGATCGAAAGGCAGATATACCGGATCTGGTCGCAGTCGGGTTCACCGGCAATGGACCTGCTGCTGGAGCGGGGGCGCAAGGCCCATGCAGAAGGCAACGTCCGGCTTGCAATCGAGCATTTCTCCGCCCTGGTGGATCACGCACCGGACTTTGCCGAAGGATACAACGCCCGGGCTACGGCGTACTTTCAGACCGGCCGGTTCGGTCAGTCGCTGGCCGACATCCAGCGGACCCTGCGGCTCAACCCAAGGCACTTCGGGGCGATAAGCGGACTTGCTGCAATTCTCGAGCAGATAGGTCGCCCGGAAGACGCGCTCGAAGCATTGCGCGCCGTCGAGGAATTGAGCCCGCACCGTGAAGGTCTCTCGGACGCGATCTCGCGCCTTGAGCGAGAGGTCGAGGGCGAGGCGATCTAGGCGCACTTTGCACGTGTCCGTGCCAAGGCGATCAAGTCGCCCAACAGCTTCAATCCCTTCGAGAATGCGGCCTGTCCCGGCTGGGCACGCCAGGACTGGCCAGGCCGGACACGATGGCCGTCGGTCATCAGGCACCCTGGCCGGAGCGAACGATCTCCTTGGCGCAGCCACTCGTCGCTGCCGCCTGGATGGCTTCAATCACCTCGATATTGCGAAGGCCGTCCTCGACCGTGACCAGCGGCGGCACGCCTGAAAGGATGACGTCGAGGAAATGCTTGAATTGACGTGCCATCGGATTCTCACGCGCCACAGTGATTCGCTCGTGCGTGATCGGTGACCACCAACCCTCCGGTCCGGCATGGATCCATACAGTGAGATCCGGAACCGAAAGGGCGCCCGCGGTTCCGGCGATCTGGTAGCAGGACTGGTCTGTCTGAGGGTAGATCGGGTTTTCGCCAGCCGTCAGCTCCCAGCTCCATGGCGCCGACGTGGCATCGCAGACCGACGCGGTGCCAAGCGCCCCAGAGGCGAACTGGAAGATCATCGCGCCTGTGTCCTCGACCTCGAGGCCACGCACATCGTGTGCACTCCTTGCCTGAACGGACGTGATCGGTCCGCAGAAATGCTGCAACAAATCGATGTCATGAATCAGGTTGATGCAGATTGGCCCGCCCCCTGCGCTGACACGCCATTTGACATTGAAATAGTCATCGTGCTTGTTCAGCCAGAACATGGCGTTGACGGCAACCACGCGGCCGATGCGACCGCCCTCGATCACGTCCCGCGCCACTTCGGCAACAGGTGAATGGCGGCGATGGTGGCCAACCAGCACCGGCACTCCGGTCACCCGGGATGACTGCACCAGCGATCGAGCCTCGGCGATGCCGTCGGCCAACGGCTTCTCGACCAACACAGGGACTCCGGCTTCCAGGCAAGCCTTGGCCAGCGGCAGATGCAGGTGGTTCGGGGCGGCGACAATGACACCGTCCGGTCTCCCTGAACGCAGGTATTCGGCCAGGTCCGGTTGCCAGTCCGTACCATGCCTTTCGGCGACGCGGCGCGTATTCGGATCGGGGTCAATGATCGCATCCAGCCGGGCGGTTCCGGACACGATCTCGGCATGCGCCCGCCCGACGAGGCCAGCGCCGGCCACTGCGATCCGGGTCTCTGATCTTTTCGCCAAGGTCGCCCTCCACGACAAGGGGAATCCGCCCGGCCTGCCGCCGAAAGCAGGCTCAACTTGAAGTCCGCGACCGAACGGCATGCAAGCCCGCGTTCGTCCCGCCCGGATGTTGCCCTCCGAGTTGGCCGTGCCGGGAGCCGGCGCGACGCGCGGCGCAAACGGCGGCGCGAGGGCGCTCGCCCCCGATTCATTGTTCCGGCAGGGGATTGTCGAACTGCGCGACGGGTTCACCGCGCCATCGCCATAGAGATACGCCGAAAGCTCGTCAGGCCTGGCAGTGACCTACTCTCCCACGCCTTAAGACGCAGTACCATCGGCGCTGCAGCACTTAACG
>VXPN01000220.1:0-1110 GCA_009839535.1 Boseongicola sp. SB0662_bin_57
TTGTCGCCGACATTGCGCCCGTGACCTACGCGCACACGCAGCAGTCCATGATAGACGCAATGCGCGCCGTCGCGCTTGACCTGGTCGAAAGCCGCCGGGACGCGGACGCGCAGCTGGCGGAACGAATCGATGATGCCGGCGTGCGGGCCTTTCTCCTGCAATCGCTCGACGTGAAAGGGAGACGCTGGCGCCTGAACCTCGACGTGCTGGAACGCGAAATGCCGCGCATCGCTGGGTTCCCGGAGCTTGACGGCGTGTTCGAGGGGCCGGTCCTCTTTCTGACGGGCGTCGAAAGCGCTTACGTCACGACCGCGCATAGAAGCAGGATCAGGGCGCTCTTTCCGAAAGCGAGGTTCGTCAGGATGCCAGGCGCCGGACACTGGCTTCACGCCGACAGGCCCCGCGCATTCGAAGCTGCAGTGACTGCCTTTCTGGATGGCTGACCTTGCGCCGGCCCGTCCGCGCGTGGCCGCCAGGGAACTGCGCACCCAACGCATTGAGAAAAGTGCTGCAAGCATCGCAAGATTTGGTTGCATGCCACAATATATGGGTATAGACACCTTGCCATAGGTGCGTAGGACGCGGATGCATCACCTGACGCTGGCGAGGCCCGGGCATCATTGCCCGGCCTTGCTGCTTTTGCCGATCAAGCGCGAGAATCAAGAAGGCGTCAGGTGCTTGGACGCGGTCCTTGCATCGTGCCGTTGCCGACACACCCTGACGCCTTCCCCGTGCCTTTCTCCCCGAGGGGCGTCCGGCCCGGTGTGCAGCGAACCTCGCGATTCGCCACCACGCAATGACCATGGTTCCGATGCCGTCGAAGATGGATCCGAAAACCCCTCTTCGTCTGCCCGGTCCCCGAACCCTTGCTCCCCTTCCCGGAACTGACGTCCCGATCCGATTTGCTCCGGCTCCAAAGGCCTTGCACCCGTCCACGTCCGGAGACGCCTGACGGTAAGTGAACAGTTGCAAGCCGTGCGATTCGTCGCAAGGAAAATCTGCCTGGCCGGCGAAATTTCTTGGGGATAAATCGTTGGATTTATTGGGGAAACGCCTGTGGACAAGTCGAAAAACCAGTTCGCGGCAAGGCGCTGGGCGGGGAAAACTCCC
>VXPN01000220.1:1210-2860 GCA_009839535.1 Boseongicola sp. SB0662_bin_57
GTCACGTCCTTCCGCAGCGCCGACAGGGTCTCGCGGGCGATGATCCGGCCGCCGATTGCCGCCTGGATGGGAATCTTGAACATGTGGCGGGGGATGAGTTCCTTCAATTTCTCGCACATCGCGCGGCCACGGGCCTCGGCACGGTCGCGATGAACCATCATCGAGAGCGCGTCGACGGGCTCCTCGTTGACGAGGACCTGCATCTTGACGAGGTTGTCCACTTGATAGCCGGCGAGCTGGTAGTCGAAGCTCGCATACCCTTTCGTCACCGATTTGAGCCGGTCATGGAAATCGAAGACGACTTCGTTCAGCGGCAGGTCATAGATCACCACGGCACGGGAACCCGCGTAGCTGAGGTCTTCCTGAACGCCACGGCGGTCGTGACAGAGCTTCAGGACATCGCCAAGATAGGCGTCCGGCACGAGAATGGTGGCCCTGATGCGCGGCTCCTCGATATGGTCGACGGTCGACGGGTCGGGCATGTCCGCCGGATTGTGGAGGTCAAGCACGGATCCATCGCGCAACTTGACATGGTAGATCACCGTCGGCGCGGTGGTGATGAGTTCGATGTTGTACTCGCGTTCAATGCGGTCACGGACGACCTCAAGGTGCAGAAGGCCAAGAAAGCCGCAGCGGAAGCCGAAGCCCAGGGCGGCGGAGGTCTCCATCTCGAAGGTGAAGCTCGCGTCGTTGAGGGCGAGCTTCCCTATGGCATCGCGGAGATCCTCGAATTCGGCGTTATCGACCGGAAAGAGGCCGCAAAACACGACGGGCTGTGAAGGCTTGAAGCCGGAAAGCGGCTCCGGCGCGGGGCTGCGCTCATGCGTGATCGTGTCGCCGACGCGGGTGTCCCGCACCTGCTTGATGGACGCCGTGAGAACGCCGATCTCGCCAGGGCCGAGTTCCGCGGCGTCCGCCATTTCCGGCTTGAGAACGGCGAGCCGGTCGATGCGGTACCTGGCGCCGGTCTGCATCATGACGATCTGGTCGCCCTTGCGGATCTTCCCGTCGATGACCCGGATCATGACGACCACACCAAGATAGGAATCGTAGCGTGAATCCACCAGCATGGCCTTGAGGGGGGCATCCGCGTCGCCGCGAGGTGCGGGAAGGCGATGAACGATGGCTTCAAGCAGTTCGTGCACGCCATCGCCGGTCTTCGCCGAAATCCGGATCGCGTCGGTGGCGTCGATTCCAATCACTTCCTCGATCTGCGTGCTGACGCGGTCAATGTCCGAGGCAGGCAGGTCGATCTTGTTCAGCACGGGAACGATCTCATGATCGGCATCTATGGCCTGGTAGGCATTGGCCAATGTCTGCGCCTCAACGCCCTGCGAGGCGTCGACAACAACAAGCGACCCCTCGACCGCCTGCATGGAGCGGCTGACTTCATACCCGAAGTCCACGTGCCCCGGAGTGTCTATCAGGTTCAGGATGTAGGTCTGGCCGTCCGTTGCCGGGTACTCGATGCGGACCGTGTTGGCCTTGATGGTGATGCCGCGCTCGCGCTCGATGTCCATGGCATCGAGAACCTGCTCCTTCATGTCCCTCTCCGCGACCGTGCCCGTCATCTGGATGAGCCGGTCGGCAAGCGTCGATTTCCCGTGGTCGATATGGGCGACGATCGAGAAATTGCGGATATGCGCCAGG
>VXPN01000049.1 GCA_009839535.1 Boseongicola sp. SB0662_bin_57
TGCCGATCCTGATTGACGTGCGCATGACTCCGCTGATCGCTGCAGTCGTCACCTTCTCAATCCAGTCCTCGGCGTTCTTCGCCGAGATTTTCCGGGGCGGCATCCTGTCGATCGACAAGGGACAGTGGGAAGGCGCCAAGGCCATCGGCATGACCTACGGCCAATGCCAGCGCCGGATCATCCTGCCACAAGCGATCAAGCGGATGATCCCGGCATTCATGGAGCGCTCGATCGAGCTGTTGAAGACAACGACGCTGGTCTCGACCGTGGCCTACACGGATCTGATGTTTCAAGCCAACGAGCTGGCACAAAAGACCTTTCGTCCGCTTGAGGTCTACACCATCGTCGCGGCGATCTATTTCGTCTTGATCTTTCTCTTCAGCCAATTCTCCATCGCGGTCGAGCACCGCCTTGCCAAGTCGGGCGAGGGGACGGTGCGCTGATGGCCCACAACTGGGACTTTGCCACGATCCTGCAGAACTGGCCCGTTCTCTGGGTCGGCATCAAGGGCACGGTGTTCATCTTTGTCATCACCGTCGTGCTTGGCCTCGGCGGCGGGCTTATCGTCGGTGTCGCGCGCTACTCGAAGTCACCTATCGTCAGTTGGCCCGCCCGCGCCTTTGTGGAGGTCTTCCGCAACACGCCCGTGCTCGTCCAGATCATCTGGTTCTACTACGCTTTCCCGATCCTGACCGGGATCGAGACCGATCCGTTTCTTGCCGCCGTCCTGGGCATTTCCCTCAACACCATGGCGTTTTCCGCCGAGATCTACCGCGCGGGCATCCAGTCCATCAACCGGGCCCAGTGGGAGGCCGGCAAGGCCATCGGGATGAGCTACAACCAGACTCTGCGCCGCATCATCCTTCCCGTCGCGGTCAAGCGCGTCCTGCCCGCCCTGACCAACCGGGGAATCGAGGTCTTCAAGATGTCCACGCTGGCGTCCGTGGTCGGCTATGTCGAGACGCTCAACCAGGCCAAGCTGATCTCGGACCTGAATTTCAACCCGATCGAAAGCTACACGGCCGTGGCCGTCATCTTCTTTGTCGTGCTCTATCCCGTGGTCCAGGGAACCTACGTGCTTGAGCGCATGTTGCGAAAGGGCGACTGATGTCCGAGATTCTCCGCATCGAGAACCTGCACAAGAGCTTCGGCGATCTGGAGGTTCTGAAGGGCATCGACCTGACCGTCCAGTCAGGGGAAACCGTGGTTCTTCTCGGATCCTCGGGTTCGGGCAAGTCCACCATGCTGCGCTGCGTGAACTTCATGGAGACGCCGACCGAGGGAAAGATCCACTTGAACGGCGAGCTGATCGGAACGGAGCGTGGCGGCCGGATGCGCTACCGTGAAGCCGAGCTTTGCGCGCTGCGCGCGCGGATCGGCATGGTCTTCCAGCACTTCAACCTGTTCCCGCACATGACGGTTCTTGAAAACGTCATGGAGGGCCAGGTCATCGTTCTGGGCCGCGGGAAGCCCGAAGCGCAGGACAAGGCCATGGCGCAGCTCGACCGCGTCGGCCTCGCCGAGAAGGCCGCCGAGTACCCCGCGCGCCTGTCCGGCGGGCAGAAGCAGCGCGTGGCCATCGCGCGGGCGCTGGCAATGGACCCTGAAGTGATGCTCTTTGACGAAGTCACCTCGGCCCTCGATCCCGAGCTGGTGGGCGAGGTGCTCAAGACCATCCGGCAACTCGCCGAAGACGGCATGACCATGCTCTGCGTCACGCACGAGCTCGGCTTTGCCTATCACGTCGCCAACCGCGTGCTGTTCCTGCACGAGGGCACGATTCTGGAGCAGGGCGAACCTCAGAGCATTCTGAAAGCTCCTGCAACCGACCGGATGAGCGAATTCCTGGAAGGGCATTCGCTTTTCAAGCTGCCGGATTGACGGCAGGCCAACCTAGACACGGAAAGGATCAAATGATGAAACTGCTGAAACGAACGGGGGCCGCTCTTCTCGCCGCCCTTGCCGCGCTTTCGCTGACCATCGGCGCGGCGCAGGCGCAATCGACCTGGGACCGAATCCAGGAAACCGGCAAGTTGCGCATGGGGGTCACGCAGGCTCCGCCGTGGTATTCGAAGAATCCGGCCACGGGCGAATGGGAAAGCGGGCTGATCGTCTCCATCGGCAAGTCCATGGCCGAGGAACTGGGGGTCGAGCTTGAAATGTTCGAGGTCACCTGGGCCACCGCCATCGCGGCGCTTCAGGCCGACAAGATCGACATGATGTTCCTGGATGCCACGCCCAAGCGGGCGATGGTCGTGGACTATCCGAAACAGCCGCTGCTCTACATCTCGCTGGCGGTGCTGGCCGATGACGAGCTTCCGGTTTCGACCTGGGAAGACCTGAACAAGCCCGAAGTGACGGTGGGCGTGCCGCAGGCCACTTCGATGGACGCCTTCCTGACGCGTACCATCCCGAACGCCGACATCCAGCGCTTCCCGGACAACGGCGCCGCAATCGCAGCGTTCCAGTCGGGCCGTGTCGACGCAGTGTCGCTCTTCCACCCGCCGCTTCTGGCCGCGCGCCAGAAACTGGGCCGAGGGCAACTGGTCATTCCAACGCCGGCCTTTTCGTCGCCGTCTTCCATCGCCGTGCGCCGCGAAGACGACAAGACCTTCCGCGACTGGGTCGATCACACGATCTTCTACTACTACGAGACCGGCCGTACGCAGCGCTGGTACGAAGAGTTCCTGAGCGAGTTCGGCCTTGACCCGAAGGCCTCGCCGGTCATCCAGCGCGAACTCCTGTTCAACAACTGAGACCACTGCGGCGGGGGGGGGGGGGGGGGGAGGACGAGGCGGGGCATCACACCGAGATAACACACAATCATGCAACAACCAACAAACGCCACGACCCCAGCAA
>VXPN01000546.1:0-1389 GCA_009839535.1 Boseongicola sp. SB0662_bin_57
CCGCTCCACTCCTTCTCGAGCATGGCAGGGTCCCGATTGCAGGGGAAGGTCGCGAACGGATGCTCATGGCTGATGCAGAAGCCTTGATGGCAGCAGCGGGCTTGCCCGCCTGACCTGCGTCCGGCACGGCCTTCCAGGGCGGGCGTTCAGGCATGGCTCAGACGCGGCCCACTGCTCAAGACTTTCGAAGGTTCCTGTCCTGGGCGTTCCCCCGTGCTGCACCACGCTCAAGGTGCGAAGGTCGGTCTCTGCCGACGGCGTGGGCCCTGTGGAGGATGCAGGTCTTGACGACAATGAGTGTTCATATATTGTTCAGAAATGCTCGAATTATGGAACATTATTCAAACATCAAGGTCGCGCACGGCTTTATGGCCGGTTGACGGACAAGGATGCAGGCATGCGACCCTATGCGGCCCCTGGTGCGACGCGTCGATGGCCCGGGAACGTCAAGAGTCGGCTTGTGCTGACTTTGCGGAAACGGGAGATCTCGCGACAGGAGAGCCCCGGACATGAGCCTTCCCGCCATGCCCCATGATGCGCTCTTCCGAGCACTGGTCTCGAACCCGAAACGGGCGGCTGCATTGCTGAGCGACTACCTTCCGCCGAAGATTGCTTCTTTGGTGGACCGTGAACACCCGCCTGTCCAGCTTGAAGGCAGCTTCATTGACGAAAGGGCTGCGCGGACCCAATGCGATGCGCTGTTCGAACTGCGCCTCAGGACCGGCAATCCCGTCAGGATCTACGCCCTGCTCGAACACAAGAGCAGGCCGGACGCGGCCACGCCGCTGCAGTTGACTGGTTACATGCTGCGGATCTGGCGAAAGGAGCTGGAAGACACCGGGGCTCCAGGTTCTGGCTGCCTTACGCCAATACTGCCGATCGTCTTTCGTCATGGTCCGGGAAAATGGACGGCCCCTTTGTCTCTTGCTGAGATGATCGCGATACCGGAGGGGCTCGAGGAAATGGTCCTGGGCTTTGGATACACTCTCCACGAGCTCGGCGATATCGAGCCCCGTGAGCTGTCGCGGGAGCCGGATGTGCTTGCCGGACTGCTGGCGCTGGCACTTGTGCATGTGGGAGTGCTGTCCAGGGAGCGTCTTGACCTGATCACGGCCGGATTGCTTGACGACAGCGACCTGACGCCCCATCTTTCACGATATGCGTCGGACCACTACCGAATTACGCCGTAGGCGATGACGGCTTCGTTACGTCGGACGCAGCCGGACAAATGGGAGACGATAATGGGCACGTTGTCGGAAGCCTTGGCCGAGCAGGGCAGGATCAAAGGGATCGCCGAGGGCAAGACTGCCGGGATTGCCGAGGGCAAGATTGCCGGGATCGCCGAGGGCAAGACTGCCGGGATTGCCGAGGGCAAGATTGCCGGGATCG
>VXPN01000546.1:1399-2858 GCA_009839535.1 Boseongicola sp. SB0662_bin_57
GGGATCGCCGAGGGCAAGACTGCCGGGATTGCCGAGGGCAAGATTGCCGGGATCGCCGAGGGCAAGACTGCCGGGATTGCTGAGGGCAAGATAGCCGGGATTGCCGAGGGCAAGGCCGACACCTTGCTGCGTCTGGCCCGGCTCAGGTTCGGAGAGGTTTCTCCGGCGCGAGAGGAGGAGATCCGGTCCGCGGCGACCGAGCAGTTGGATGCCTGGAGCGAGGCACTGATCTTCGCGCCGGACTTTGATGCGGTCTTTGAGGGATCTTCGCGGCACTGAGTTGCAGCGCTGCAATTCGCGAGACGAAGATGCGTACACTTTCGGAAGCCCTGGCCGAGCAGGGCAGGATTGAGGGGATCGCCGAGGGCAAGACTGCCGGGATTGCTGAGGGCAAGATAGCCGGGATTGCCGAGGGCAAGGCCGACACCTTGCTGCGTCTGGCCCGGCTCAGGTTCGGAGAGGTTTCTCCGGCGCGAGAGGAGGAGATCCGGTCCGCGGCGACCGAGCAGTTGGATGCCTGGAGCGAGGCACTGATCTTCGCGCCGGACTTTGATGCGGTCTTTGAGGGATCTTCGCGGCACTGAGTTGCAGCGCTGCAATTCGCGAGACGAAGATGCGTACACTTTCGGAAGCCCTGGCCGAGCAGGGCAGGATTGAGGGGATCGCCGAGGGCAAGATTGCCGGGATCTCCGAGGGCAAGGCCGATACCTTGCTGCGTCTGGCCCGACTCAGGTTCGGAGAGGTCGCACTGGCACGAGAGGAGGAGATCCGGTCCGCGACGACCGAGCAGCTGGACGTCTGGAGCGAAGCACTGATCTTCGCGCCGAACCTCGATGCGGTTTTTGAGGGCACTGCCCGGCACTGAGCTCCGGTACCGCCATTCGGGAGACGACGGCGCACGCTTTCGGAGGCCTTGGCTGAGCGGCATAGGATCGAAGGGATCACTGAGGGCAAGGCCGGTACACGCCAACTGGCGGTTTGTCTCGCGTTCGGGATGGCATTCTCGTTGCAAGAGGCAGAACTTTCGGTGGAACTGCCGGCGGCAAGGGCATTCTGCTGCTGTCCCTGCTTGCCTTGAAATCGCCCTTGCGTGAAAGCGAGGCTTCGGATCAGGATCTTTTGCGCCGGCGCCTCTTCTTGCCTCCTTTCGCTTCACGCTCCTCGATGAGACGGGTTGCAGCGGCCATGTCAATGCTGGCGGGATCGGTGTCCTTGGGGACCGTTGCGTTCACCTTGTTCCACTTCACGTACGGTCCGTACTTGCCGTCCAGAACGGTCACGGAGCCGCCGCGTTCAGGGTGTTCGCCGAGATCGTTCAGCACCGGAGCGTTCCAGCCACGGTTTCCGCGGGAGGCCACCTTTGCTGCGATGAGTTCGACGGCACGGTTCATGCCTACGCTCCAGGCCTCCTCGATCGAGTCGAGATTGGCGGTCGTGCCGCCCTTGGAACTCGTCGATT
>VXPN01000192.1 GCA_009839535.1 Boseongicola sp. SB0662_bin_57
GCATGCCATCGTCGGCCAGGGTGCCCAACTGGCTGCGAAGCTTCGCCAAGCCCTCTGGAAGAAACCGGGGCCCGAAGCTGCGTACCGAAACGGCCAGGATTTCCGTGGTGGCTTCCACGTGCAACTGATCATCGCGCATGAAGTCTTCAGTCCGGAAGGCGGTGCCCAGCGCGTCGAGCGCCAGGTGCAGCGGCATTGTCGCCGCCGCAGCCTGCGCCGCGAACAGGCGTCCCAAGAGCGAACATCCCGGAAGCGCTTCGATCCTCGCGGCACTTTCCGTTGCCGCGTCGAAGCTGCCCTCCAGGATGTTGATGCGAGTGGCTTCCATCCAGAGGTCCCGGTTGTCAGGCTGCAGTTCGGCGACCCGCCCGAGATATCGTTTGGCTGATGCGCAGTCGCCGATCACGCGAACCGATGAGGCGGCAATCAGCAGTCCCTCGCAGTCTTCCGTGGGCAGCAGCTTGTCGAAGGCGGCGACGGCATCTTCAGGGCGGTCCAGTTCAACAAGTGCATTTCCAAGTACACGGCACGCATGGAAGTGTTCGGGATCGAGATCGATGAGATGTTCGGCGACGTCGACGGCTTCCTCCCATGCACCGGAATAGAGCAACGAGTCCGCCAGCCGCCAGTGCGCTTCCATTGAGTCCGGATTGTGTGAAGCGTAGAAACGCAGGTCTTCGCTGGCCCGTCGGTAGTCGGACATCTGGAAGAGGACTTGCCCGCGCAACAGCCGCGCTTCCTGATTGTCCGAGTCGATTTCCAGCGCTCTCTGCAGCAATTGCATGGCTTCGTCGAAGCGGTCCAGGTCCAGGTAGAAACGAGAGGCGATGAGCATTGCCCGCAAGTTGCCGGGTGCATGTTTAACGAGCTTCCTGGCGAGGGCTCCGGCATCGTGAGGACGACCCAGTGATGCCAGCTTGCGCATGATCTGTTCATGGCTGTGCAGGTGATCCGGATCGGCGTCGAGTACGGCCTGGGCAGCGTCAAGTGCCTCGTCGAAGCGTTCAAGATCCATTAGGATGTTGGCGCGGAGCCAAATGCTTCCAGGCCGCCTTTCGTCCAGATCAATGGCGCGGTCGATGGCGTTGAGAGCCTCGTCAAATTCCCTTCGAAGGCGGTATGCGCTAGCCGTGAGATACCGGAAGGCGGCGTGGTCAGGGAACTTGGCGGCTGCGTCACGCCCAACCTTGAGCGCGGCATCGAGATCACCTTTTTCAATCAGGGCGTAGATCCAGGCAACATGGTCGTCCGCCGGACCGCCGTCACTTGCGAGGGTCTCCTGGATCGTGGCCAGGCCGTCATAGTCGTCCGCCGCAAGACAGCGATCCGCTTCCTCACGAAGAGCGTCGCGGAACGGCTGCTTTCTGTCTGTGTAGGAGCGTCTGAGCGCTTCTTCGACATGAGCCCTGTCCAAACGGGCGGCCTGGTCGCCGTGCCGGAACACCGAGCGCCTTTGTTCCAGTTCGCTGGTGGTGAACCAGTGCCGGAGGAACTCGACAAACAAACGGAAGTGTTCGGTCCTGTTGTCCTTCACCTCCATGCATATCCGCATCAACGGCTCCGAGAGTTCGCAGAATGCATTGCGGCCGATCCTTGTCCGCCTGACAAAGCCTGCCGATTCCAGTTCGCCAATCTGCTTGGCGGCTGTCTGGTGGGACATCAGGCTCGGGACCGCTATGTCCTTGATCGTGGCGGGAACATCCTGTTGAGACAGAAAGTCGACGATCTTGCGTTGGGTGGGCGACAGCTGGCGCATCCGGTCCCGGTAGTAGGGGGTAAGGTCGTCAACCATCTGCATGAGCGGCGTCGTGAGGTCGTCCAGCGATTCCTTGTCAAGAAAGTCGAACAGGACGACGTAGGTCCGATGGTTGCCGACCGCAAGATGATGGATGGCTCGCGCCCTGGCCCGGCCGAGGGGCGTTCGGAGGAAGCCTGCAAGTTCGGGCCTGCTTTCGTGGGCGGCCTTCTTCGCCAGGAGTTCAAGCGCCGTCTCGAAGTCGAGTCTCTCGAGCGGACGGATCGTGAAAAAGCCGTAGAAGGGATTGTCCTGCAATGTCAGCGCGGCGAACATTGACGGCGTGGAAGCGACCATGGTCCAGTTGCCGTCTTCCTGCATGACGGAGCGCCACTTCCTTTGCCCTTCGTCCCCCAGTCCACCAAACAGGTCCAGGAGGTTCTCGCAGAAAAGCATGAGCGTCTTTCCCTGGGCGTGCTCGCGCAGCAATCCAATGGCGTAGGCCTCGGCCTCGTCCGGATCCTTCGAGAACCTTTCGTATATCGTATCGATCCTGGTCGAGAGGCTCGGGATCTGGTCGGCAAGCGCCTTCAGGATGCGGACAACGAGGTCGAGAAATGATGCAACGCCCCATTCCTCCTCCTTGAGTTCTGCAACGAGCACCTCGTTCCGGACGTCGGCGTCGCCCAGCCGCTCCATCAGCCGATAATGCGCAAGGGCGATGAAGTGGGTCTTTCCCGAGCCTCTTGGACCGACCAGGAGGAGGAAGTGCTTCTCCGGACCTTGCACGGATTTCATGAGGCGGGACAGCACGTCTTCCATGATCCCGTCACGGCCGACAAACAGCGCCTCCAGGGCCTCGCGGCTCATGTTTCCGGGGCTGTACCGGGAAGATTGAAGAAAGCCCTGTTTCATGTCCGTCTCTCCCGCCACCATCTCTTCACGAGCTGCCAGCGAAAGTCGTAGGCGGTCCCGCCGTCGAGTTTCCCTGATTGGATGTAATGGTCCTCCGAGACCATCGTGAGAGCGCTGCGAAGCTCCTCCTCGGGCAGGGACGCATCCCAATGCTATCAATCTAACACACTTGAGTCCGTCTCATCTTCCCCTTCGAATTCGCTTCC
>VXPN01000335.1 GCA_009839535.1 Boseongicola sp. SB0662_bin_57
AGGCCTCCGTCACGCGGTCGGGGAAATCGGCGGCGCAAACCTGGGCTTCGGTGCAGCTGGCAGCGGCATACAGCGACTTGCGCTTGAGATCGTCAAGACAGGGGTGGTCGTCCGGATAGCCGCGCGGGGCGTTCTTCAGGGATTCAGCCGCGCTCAGCCCGCCGAGCACCTTGGCGAAGGCCGGCGCCCGCTGGATCGCGCGCCACCGCCCGGGGTCTTCGACGATTGCATCGCGGATCCGGTTCAGGACCGGTGTCGGCGGCGCCCAAATCCCGCCGCCAAAGAACACCTCGTCCGGCGCGATGTGGACGTAGAAGCCTGGTGCGTGGGCATCCTTGCCTGCGCGATGCCGGAAGTGGCAGCCAACGTTGGTCTTGTAGGGCGTCTTGTCTGCGCTGAAGCGGGTGTCGCGGTAGATGCGAAACAACGACCCTCCGTTGAGACGGGTGTCGGCAACGAAGGCGGGCGCATTCTTCGCCAGCCAGGGTGCCATGGCCTCGATGAAGCCGACCATCGGCAGCTGCACGGCCTCGCGAAATCTCGGCTTGTTGTCCGCGAACCACTCCCTGTTGTTGTTTTCACGCAGCTCCCGCAGGAAGCGGAACAGTTCGGGGGCAATCATGTTGGACACAGTCACAGCTCCGGTATGAGTTGGCTTGGGCATCCCGCATCGCCGTATCGCGCGACGACCAGCCTTGAGCTACTGCGGTTCCGTCATCGCTTGCAAGAGCGATCGGCCCTGAGTCCGGAGCTTCCCATTCTGCGTGCGCTTCTTTCGCGAACATGCCCAAGCTTGCCGGAGACGCGGCTTCTTCGGCGTCGAGCGCGTGGTGAGAGGGCCTTCTGTCCGGATTCCGACGTGTCGAACGCGGCTGCGAGGCGCCGCGCAGCAGGTGCGGCGATGTCCTTGGTTGACCGCGCGACCCGCAGACCGCGTCCAGCCGGACGACGGATCAAAGGCCTGATGACCGCATTGAGAGCGGCGGTGCGGCACGGCCCAGGAATGGCGGGTCGCCGCCGTGCCGCGAAGACCCGTACGTGAGGCGTCTTGCCGAGGGCCGCTGCAGGCGCATGTCATTGAACGGGTGCCGCCGACTTGTTCATGGCGCCTCGGAACTGCACACGGCTCCCCGCAGAAGATGGCGAAGCGACTATCCGGTGACTGCCCTTTGGTGCCGGCGGGCAAAGTGGTGCCAGATGCGATAGGCTTGCAAGAGCCCCAGCGGCACGAAGTGCGCAAGCGCGGGTCCCAGCCCGCCCCAGTCGTGCAGTGTCGCCCAGTGCACGAGGGTCAGGATGGCGGCCCCATAGACCCAGCGTTGCAGCACCTTCCATCGCGGACCCATGATGCGAACGCAGTAGTCCATCGAAGTCGCGGCCAGAGGGATGAAGATGAAGAAGGCAAGCCATCCTGTCCAGATGTCCAGTCGCAGCGCCTCGCCGAGGATCCTTGCAAGCGTTCCGGCATCCACCAGGTAGAGAGCCGTGTGCGCGAGCGCATAGCCAAAGGCGGCCACGCCGAAATACCGCCGGTTCCTCTTCAGCCATCTCGGACCGCGCCACTCCTTGAGGATCATCGCGAGCGGTGTTGCCATGAGCGCGATGATCATGAAACGCGCGGCAAACTCTCCGGTTGGGTGCAGGAGTTCGTGAAACGTGCGCGGTGACGGGGATTCGGCAACCTCGGCCATCATCCCGGCGGCGGGAAATGCCAGAAGAGCCCAGAGCCAGTATGGGGAAATGGCGGAAAACAGTCGTGACATCGGCCTGTCCTTCTTGAGCGGCGATCAAGCAATGAGCGTTATACGTTCAAGGGAGCAGGTTCCGTCGGTGCGACGCGCCGGAATGTCGGCAATGGCGCCCAAAGCCGATCGCGAATTCCTGCGCTTTCAAAACTGGCTTGTCCCGTGGCCCCTGGGGGCCAAGGCATCACGAAGGCCAGGTATCTGACTCCTTGTTCTGGCTCAATTTCAGTCAGTGCGTGCCGGCAAGCGCTCCCTGCAGGATCCGGCCAGAAGCCGCTCGAAGTGCAGCGAAACAAGTATCTTGGCCTTGGCCAACGTTGGGTCGGGCAAGCGCTTGAGCGCCGTGGGATCGAAGGCCTTGCTGCGCGCACACCTTGACCTGCAAGCATGCCAGGCTGGCAAGCGATTGGCGTCATTGAACCTGTCCACCCGCAGTTCCTGTCCGCATGAGCGCCACTTCGCGCCGCCAAATCATCAGGCCGGACATGGCGATCATCAGAGCACCCAGTATCGTCCATGCGTCCGGCAAGTCGCCGAAGACGACGAAACCGCCTGCCGTCATGTAGATCAGGTAGCTGTACGAGTAGGGCATCAGGTAGTTTGCCTCGGCAACCCGGTGCGCGCGGATCAGGAATTCATGCCCGATCCAGGCAAACAGGCCGAGCGAGACCATCAAGGCAAGGTCGAAAGCGCCGGCAGGAGCGATCCAGTAGATCCAGCAAAACGGCGCAAGCGCGACAGTTCCGGTCAGTCCCAGAAGGAACTGCATGATGAGCGGCTTCACGTCACGCGACAGCTTCCTCGTCAGGATGGAATAGAGCGCAAGACCGGTCGCAGCCAAGAGCATCAGGAACGCGGCCGGATCAAGAGCCTCCCCGAAAGGTCGAATGACGACGAGCACGCCGGCGAAGCCAAGGGCCACGGCGGCCCACCGCGCACGCCCGACCCTTTCGCCCAGAAGCGGCCACGAGAGCGCGCAGACGATGATCGGAGCCGAGAACATGATGGCTGATGCAACTGCCAGCGAAAGGGATTGCAGAGCCACGAAATTGAAGATCGTGGACACGACCAGAAGCGATGCCCTCAAGCCAAGGACCGGCAGCAACGG